>JBBRMZ010000020.1:0-31515 GCA_038230555.1 Chitinophagales bacterium | reverse complement strand
GGGGGGGGGGGGGGGGATATAGACTGTGTAAGATTTTGACAATTTACCGGATTAAGAAATTGACCCGAAATTCATTTCGCCGGATAGTCATTATTTAAAAAGCCGCTCCAGTATAGCGCCGGGGCGGCTTTTCCTTAAACCTATCGAACGGGAACGATGATTCCGGTTATTTTACCTATTTTTACGCGCTTAATAAATAAGATTTTATTTTATATATGCCGACCTTGCACTGGATTGGAAAAGACAAGGTGATTAATCATCACCTCGACGTTCCGTTTAAAGTTTTAGAACACAGTTACGGTTTTGACAACGGAACTCAATCCGGGCAGGAAACCCGGAGCGGGAATAAAATCATCCACGGCGACAACCTCGAGGCGCTGAAAGCCCTGCTACCTGAATATGAAGGAAAAATAAAATGTATTTATATAGACCCGCCTTATAATACCGGCAATGAAGGCTGGATATATAACGATAATGTAAACGATCCCAAACTTAAAAAATGGCTGCATAGCGTCGTTGGAAAAGAAGGGGAAGATTTGAGCAGACATGATAAATGCTATGTATAACGATACGGCTTATTATTTTTACTTTGAGGAGAACGGAACTACCACGCTTGATTACGGGTTTCTATCGATCCTCAAAACCCAAGCGGAACTATACGTCATTTATGCGGATAACTGTTTGCCTGCCAAAGCATTTATGGACGACCGGCATATCATTTTCAAAAAAATACCGAGGGATGTAACCAGGTTTTGAGGGATGGACAAGATAAAATTATTGAAATACGAACCCTATAAGCTTTGGAAAGCTATGTTGGGTATAGATATTCAACAGGCATTTTCGGCTATTGCGCAAACCCCTTTAGACGCACATATTTTTACTTTTTATACTTCCGTATCCGTTATGTCGTCCTCAAAAATCGAAGGCGAACCTATGGAAATAGACAGCTATGTGAAACACAAACTGCTGAACATAGAATACCTGCCGGAACTTACGCAAAAGCCGGACGATTTGTTCAACGCCTACTTATTTGCGAAAGACGCCAGGCTGAATCAAAAAAATTTTTTGGACGCGCACCGGCTGATTTCGGAGCATCTGCTGCCTGAAAACCAAAGGGGGGCGCTCAGAAAAACGGAAATGCTGGTAATGGAGCATAAAACCGGCAGAATACAGTATGAAGCGGCTCCGCTTGCTATCGTTGGGGAACGCTATATAAAATTGTGGAAAGAAATTGACGCGACGCTTAAAAAAGAACTCGCCATAGACGAGATATTCTATTACGCTTCGTTTATTCATTTGGCGTTTGTAAACATTCATCCGTTTGCGGACGGCAACGGTAGAAGCGCCCGACTATTGGAAAAATGGTTTTTAGCTAAAAAACTTGGGGATCGGGCGTGGTATATACCTTCCGAAAAACATTATTACCAGCGCGTAAACGATTATTATAAAAACCTGGCCAGGCTGGGATTGTTTTACGAGGAGCTGGATTACGAAAAATCAATACCCTTTTTGCTGATGCTCCCTCAATCCCTGGTTTTTGAAAAATAAAAGATGGAGTTAAAATATTACTAACAACAGGTCGTTAACGACCTTGCCATGTTTTTGGAACGGGCGCAAGAGACCAAAAACGTGAAGAACGCATTCCATGATTTTTGGGCGCCGTTATTTTATGGTCTACGACCGGCGAACCGTTGACGGCGCTTATACCCTGGAAGAATTTATCCAACTTATTAAAGACCTTTAATGATTTCCTTCATTTCTTTCTCCAACTTCAGTGTTGAATCGAACAGCGCGATCTGATTTCTCGCCCGGACAAGGTTATGCTCCGCGTAGGCGGTTTTATAGTAAACGTCGCCATTTAGGTAGTCGGTCAGGAAGCGGAGGGCCTGGACGAAAATAACGCGCTGGGCGCCGAAGACCAGCAAAGATTTTTCTTTAGGGATGAGGACGCCTTCTAAAGCTGAAATATATCCTTCGGCAAGGGCTTCAAAATAAGGGAGACGAACGGCGGCGCGCTCGGCGTCCGGTTCATTTTCATCGGCTTCGGGCGTATAGGTTCGGACGAGATCGCCAAAATCGGACAGCACGGAGCCGGGCATAACGACGTCGAGGTCGATGATGCAGACTGGCCGGCGGGTCCGGACGTCAAAGATCAGGTTGTTGATCTTGGTATCGTTATGGACAATGCGAAGGGGCGTTTTTGGCGCATAACCCATTACGGCGGTTTTAGCATTCAGGTACTCAATCTCAATTTCTGCGGTTTGAACGCGTTCGGGATACAGGCGGGCGTTCAGGGAATCCCGGAACTGACGGATACGAAAGCGGGCATTGTGGAAATTGGGTAGTATGACGTACATTTTTTGGGCGTCCATATCCGATAGATACCGCGCGTATTCACCAAAAGCGAAGGCCGCCGACCTGGCCTGTCCGACGTTTTCCACGCGGTCCACCGTATAACCGTTTTCAATAAAAGGGAACATCCGCCAATATGTTTTTTCGTTATCCTGCCCGTTTTCAAGGATAAAAGCGCCTTGCGGCGTTTGAACGGCTTTTAAGATTTGTCGCGGATAGTTGCGGGCTTCGAGATGGGCGGCGACCTGCACGATGTTGCGCATGATCTGTTCCGGATTTTTGAAGATAAGGTTATTGACGCACTGTAAAACAAAATTGGTTGCAACGCCGTCAGAGGCGCTACAACCAATTTTGTAGGTATCGTTGATATGGCCGCCGGTCAGCGGCAGGGCTCGCACAGAGGAAACGGGAACGCTTAAAAAACGGGCGGCTATATCTTCGATGTTCATCTGGCAACGTTACGAAATCTTTTCCAGATTGTAATAACCGCTTTTGACGCCGGTTGGATGTATGGGAATTTTAGCGACCCCCTCCTCCCCGCGCCATACGCGGAAGCGGCGGTATATATTTATATTTTTTTTATAAATATAAATATATACCGCCCCGGATTTTATCCCGCCATCGCCATTTCGCGTTCCCAAAGCGCCGACGGATAAGCGCCGATGGTGGTTAGCGCCCAAAAAGCATTTTGAACGGTTTGCTTGTCTTCCTGGTAAGTGATTCCGTACCACTGGTCGCGGCTGGTCATCACGGTCAGATCTGCTTTGCAGCTTTCAATGATTGTATTGGCGATCTTAGGAATATAAAACTCGGCGGTCGGATTATTATAGTTTTCTTTAACGAACTCGACAAACATCTTGCGCGCGGTTTCAAAAACGGAAGGGTGAAAACCCCAGAAGTTCATTGATACTATACTTTCCGGGCTAAGTTCGGTTTGCTTATCCGCTTCGTGGTAAAATATACGGCCGTTCGGCTCTTCCATTATTTTGGTGCGTTCGACGACGCCGGTCAGTAAATGATTTTTATCGACGGCACAAACGCCGCGCGAAACGGAACCGTTTTCCGATAACGTTTTTTTCAGGTGATAACCGACCATACCGATATGTTTGGCAGTGCACCGCTGGGATAAAAAAGCGGACATTTGGCGGAAAGCGTCGTATCCGTAATAATCGTCGGCGTTGATTACCAGGAAAGGTTCCTGAATAAAAGGCTGGGCGACAAGCATCGCATGGCCGGTACCCCAGGGTTTTTTGCGTTCCGGAAATTGTTGAATTCCCTGGATGGGCGTGTCGATCTCCTGGAAAGCAAATTCTACTTTAATTTTGGCGTCGAATTTTCCGGCGAATTTCTCTTTAAAATCCTGTTCGATACTTTTGCGGATGACGATCACGACTTTACCGAATCCAGTACGGATGGCGTCGTAAATAGAATATTCAATAATGGATTCGCCCGACGGGCCTATAGAATCTGCTTGTTTCAAACCGCCGTAGCGGCTACCGATACCGGCAGCTAAGACCAAAAGAGTGGGTTTCATAAGTTTTGATATTAGATGAGCGTGTAATAATTTTAGTAAAAGAATTTAAGAACGACCAATATAAAGCTATTAGCTTTTAGCCGTTAACTATGAGCTATTAGTAATACGAACAATAAGTAGTTACAATAGGACAGAAACAAAGCCCTAAGGTTTAAAAAAAGCTTCGGAACGACGGTTCCGGTAAAGTCTTTTAATAAACAATAAAAAATACTAAATATTATGAAACGAAGAATTTATTTTGCGGACGTCGCCAAAAGTTCTTTCTTTTATTCCACAATAAGAAAACCAAAAATTTTATATCTTGCGCAAAACTATAAAACGCGATCCTTAAACATTGTCCTTTTAACCTGTTATTAGTAAAAATAAAAAATGAGCGTAGTATTAAAACCAACCACCGATAATAACAATACCCTCTCTATTGTCATTATCGGTATTTTCTTCTTTATTTTCGGTTTCGTAACGTGGTTAAACGGAGTGCTTATTCCCTACCTTCAAATCGCGTGTCAACTCAACGATTTTCAGTCGTACCTCGTAGCGTTTGCTTTTTACATTTCTTATTTTGTAATGGCTGTCCCCTCTTCCTGGGTATTGGAGAAGACCGGATTGAAAAACGGCATGACGGTCGGCCTGCTGGTCATGGCGGCGGGCGCGCTGATCTTTATACCGGCGGCGCATTACCGCGCGTACGGTATTTTTCTCCTGGGATTATTTGTATTAGGGACGGGACTCGCGCTGTTGCAGACTGCGTCCAACCCTTACGTGACGATCCTCGGCCCGATCGAGCGGGCCGCGCAACGCATCAGCATTATGGGAATCTGTAATAAAGTGGCCGGCGTGATCAGCCCGCTGATTTTGGGAGCCATTATTTTGAAAGATACCGACCAGTTGGTCGTGCGGTTAAAAAGCATGGACGACCTGGCTAAAGCCGCCGAACTCGACGTGCTGGCACAAAGGGTCGTAGCGCCCTATCTCGTTATTACCGCCGTCCTGCTGGCGCTGGCGGGCTTGGTCCGGTTTGCTAACCTGCCTGAAATTGAAGCGGAAAAAGTCAATGCCGGAGCCGAGGGAGCGGCGGAACGGTTTAGTATCTGGGCTTTTCCGAGCCTGGTTCTGGGGGTGGTCGCTCTTTTTTTTGCCGTCGGCTGCGAAGTGATGGCCGGCGACACGATCATCAAATACGGTCAGTCGATTGGGATTTCGCTGGCGTCGGCAAAAGTATTTACTTCCTATACGCTGTTCGCTATGGTGATTAGCTATATTTTTGGCATAATCGCTATTCCCCGCTTTATCCGGCAGGATAAAGCGCTCGCCTATTCCGCGATCGCCGGCCTTGCGCTGACGTGCGCGGCCATCTTTACGCAGGGATATATGTCGGTGATGTTCATCGCGGCGCTGGGACTCGCTAACGCGCTTTTATGGCCCGCTATCTGGCCCCTTGCCATTGCGGGGCTGGGAAAATTTACTAAATTAGGCGCTTCTTTACTCGTTATGTCCATAGCGGGCGGCGCGTTTTTACCTTTGCTCTACGGGAAACTGGTGGGATCCTTCGGATCTCAGCAGTCCTACTGGCTATTGGCGCCTTGTTATGCTTTTATTTTGTATTATGCGCTGGCGGGATCGAAGAAAGTTCAATGGTGAATGGTAAATGGTAAATGGTAAATGGTAAAGAACTGTATTAACTTATTGCCCTAAGAGGGCGTTTTAATGTATGGTTTTTAAATAATATTGGTTGTCAAACGGTGTTTGATGTTTTATAGTGGCATAAATTTGTCTGACCAGTAAATTTGCAACTGCAATGAGCGCCAGTTTAGTCGGTTTTCCTTTTGCCCGCAGCCGTTGATAAAGATTTTTGCAGGCATGGTTGAACCGGACGGCCGACCAGCTGGCGCAATAAAGCGCTTTGCGGAGGGTTTTATTACCGCTTTTGTTAATATGGCCCCTGCTTTTAACGCTTGAGCCGGATTGTTTTTCCGTGGGCGCAAGACCGATAAACTTAGCCAGTTGTTTGGCGGAGCCGAATTTTTTGATGCCGTTGGTCTTGGCCAGAATTGCCGTCGCGGTTTCTTTTCCGATACCGACGACCGAGGTAATCAGTTTTTTGGATTCCTCGTAGTCGTCTTCGGGCGGAATAAGCCGGTCGATTTTGGCCTGAAGTTCTTTCATCTGATCGTCGAAATTTTGAACGTTCGCGTCAAAAATCGATTCGACGAGTTTTTGACGCTGCGCGCGGGACAGTTGCGCGTAAGCGTGTTGACGATTCAGCGTTTGCTGGCGCATTTTTTCGATCTGCTCCAGCGCGATCAGCAGTTGCCGCAAGGCCGTTTTTGTCGCGTCGGGCAATTGATAGACCGGCAGGTCGGATTGATTCATTTGGCCGTACTGAGCCGGCAACTGGGCGTCGGCACGGTCATTTTTGGTCGTTTTGTGCCTCATTCTGGCAAAAGCCGCGCTTTGATTAGGGTTGATAAGCGTCAGCCTAAAGCCTTTTTGAGCGCAGGCGTAAACGATTTTGGCGCTGTAGGTGCCCGTGGCTTCGACGATCGCGTGCCATTGCGCGCCGTCGGTTTGGAGCAGCGACTGCAAATGTTTTTCGATCGCTTCCGCTTCATTGTCCACGACCTGATGCTGCCAAACGTCGCCTTGAAGGCAAGCAAAATCTAATTTCTCCCGGCTAACGTCGATACCTAAAAAGATGGCCCCCATGACAAGTAAATTTTAAAAGTGAGCAAACAGTAAGAAAACCAAACATGCCGCATGAAATCTATCTTCGTGATACAGGCTCCAAGCCTACTGAACTGTCCAGATTAAACGGTATGTTAAAAATAGCGGCGGTTCCGCACTTTACTAACGGTTTTTCACCAAATGGTAATCAGAGTGTCCGCCGCTATAGGTCTTATTCAATATACGAATGGTAAATTATTCTTTTATAATAAACTATAAAATGATAAAATTCATCATTTCTTTCAACTATTTTTAGGGCGTTTCTTAAAGAGTTCGAGGAAGCTGTCAAATTCTTTGCGGTAGCGGACGCCGATGGCGGGCTTGTCGCGGATGCGGCCGTCTAAAACTTGGTCGTGGACGGTAGAAACGCGGAGGCGGAAGCGGCGGTCGGTGGTCAGGTAATAATCAACGACGGCGTCATAGCCGACAAAAACGTCGGAGGCCTGGTAGGCGCCGTTTTCGAGGCCTACGCCGCCGCTCACGGTGACGCGCCCTTTGAAAAGGTCGCTGCTTAGCCGGACGTGGTATTGCTGGTAGGAACTGGATTTATCTAAATTGACCTTATCGTATTGCTGCACATTGTTGTAACCTACCTGTATATCCACCCCGGAAACAATCGTCGCCAGTTGATTGGTCAGGAAAGTGGAAAGGTTGGAAGACAATAATTCCGTAGCGGAATTGATCACCCCAGTACTTAAATCCCGACCGCTGACCAGCCCGTTTTCGGAAGGCAGGAAACTTTGAAAAAGCACCAGGCCGGCTACCTGTCGGTTCAGTTCGCTTTGATCCTGGCGGAGTGTTCTTAATTTTCCTTCCACATAACTTTTGAGGACGCCCGTTATTTTTGGAAAGGCCAGATCGAACGAAATATCCGGTTTCAGTAATGCGCCGTCCAAATGGAGCGTAAGATCTACGGCGGTGGGGCGGTTGGCTTCCGCGCGCGCGCTTTCGTCATTCTCAATATACTCCGCTATGAAATTATAAGGGGACGTGATCAGGTTTTGATAGTCGGCGTCGATGTTAATAATGGCGTCGTAGGGGCTGTTGGTCCAGGAAATAGTCCCTCCTTTTTCGAGAACAAAATTCTTATTAACCAGGTCGATCAGGGTAAATAAGTAATCTCCCCGCTCGACCGTATAAGTTCCCGACATTCTTAGTTCGCCCGTCCGGTCAATGCCGATCTGCAGCCCCCCCTCGCCCCAACTTCTCAGGTTATCTTTAGTGGCGGGATTAAAAAGAATATCCGTTTCCGCTTCAGGGGTAACGGTTAATTCCATGTCGAGGTTGACGCCGCGCAAATCGGTCACATAGTTTTGCTGGGAAGAAACGCTGTCTTTCACGGTCTTCCCGGCAAGCGTTCTTTTATTTATAAAATGAATAAATTCAGAACCGTCGGTAGCGACTTCCCTGCCCAATTGAAAACTAACGCGCGTACCCGCTCCCGCCGTCGCCTGTATTTTAATATCGGTCTGTTTGAAATCGCCGCTGAAGGTAATATCGCCCGCGCCAACCGCTTTGCCGTAATATAAAGGATTGCTGGCCTGGGTGGTATTTAAAAAAGAAAAATGAGGAGACGAAATATGAACGTCCAGGCCAAAATTTTGAAAATGGTCGTGCGTCAGACCGCCCTGAATGAAAGCGCGGTTTCCCAGCGAATCATAAATAGAAGCATTTGAGGCGTCGATCATCGTATTGCTGATCGTTACGGTTTCATCTTTTACGAACAGGCGCGTCTGAATATAATCCACCGTCACGGCGGCGTTGTGCAAACGGGCCTTGCCGGCGACGTCCGGCCTATCGGCAGGGCCTGCGACGCGCAGGTTTGCGTCCACGAAGCCTTCCGTATTTGAAATACCGCTATTGATCAGATACTGTATCGGGCGAAAAGGGAAACTGTTGAGGTCGACGGTATAATCTATATAATTAGCGGGGAAAACCGACGTGGCAGAAGGGTAAAAATGGCCTACTGCGGCAAGCCGGGCGCTGTCATGAGTCAAATAAATATGGCTGCTAATGGAATCTTTTAAATCTTTGGCGTCCGCTCCGGCCAGGAGTTCGCCCTGGTCGTCGCCGTTGATACTCAGGTTTTTAGAATAGGCGGCGATCTTCAGGTCTTTCAGGCTAAAAATATCGCCGGCTGAGGCTTCCACCTGGTAATTTCCGCCCAGTACGTATTTATCGTCTTTAATCACTTTATTCAGCGCGTCGAAAGAAAAACTATCCAAATTAATTTTCAGTCCTCTTTCTCCAATGGATTCCATCCGGACAGTCCGCCCTTTGCTGGTCAGTCGGAAATTATTGGCGTTGAACTTATTGGGGCCAAAGAACAGGTAATTTCCGTCCGCAACGTCCCATTCGTCGTTCAGGATATGGATCTTTGAAGAGGTCAGGCTAAGTTTATAGGCGCCGCTATCCTGGGGAAGAAGTTGCGCTTTGAGCTGAATAGTGTCCAACCCAAAAGAGGAAGAGAGTTTGTGAGAGTCAAAATCAATATTTATGGTATCGCGGCTATACTGCACGCCGATCTGAATATCGTCAAAATGCTGCTTTTTGTTCACGTCGATAGAGGCGGCAATAAAATTGCCAGAGCCGTCGCCACTGTAGCTGTTTCCGTCGAGGGCTACGTCGTTCAAAACAATGTTGCGATAGCTGGCGCGTTTGATTTGAAATTTCCAGTCAGATTTCCCGCCGAGGTCGTTGCTGACGCCTGTAAAACTCGCTCCCCGGAGCGTATCCAATTGCGGATCTATCAGTTTAGTCAGATTTTTAGTATCGAGGATCTGAATATTATATTTAAAACGCTGCAAGCCGGTGTCTCCTTTGATGACCGGCAAATGCAAATCGGCGGTTAGTCGCTGGTGATTTGTTTCAAATTGTTTAACAAGCGCTTCTGGTATTTTAGTTAAAATAAATTCGCCGTCCAAATTAACATTCAATATTTCAGATTTTAAGACGAAGTGTTTTTCATGTACCGAGTCTTCAGTCGACGAAAGTTTGATCTGGTTGATCGTATAGTTTTCAGTCTGGTTTTTAACGAGGGTCAAACTATCAAGCTGGGCGGAACCACGAAGTTCGCTTAACGTGCGACCTTCCAGATCCAGTAAAACGTTGCCTGCAAATTGTAAATCCTGACCCGACAGTCGCAGCGTTTTCAGGTCGAGCTTACGGACGGCAGCCGTGAAATGATAAATGGGGGCCGGCTTCCGGAAGTCCACGGTTCCGTCAAAATTAAAATCAACGTTTGCGTCCTGAGTATTTAACCGTCCGTTAAAAAGCTTGCGATCGACTTCGCCCGTTAAGTTCACGTTGGTATATTCATAGCCTTTATATGCAAATTTACCAATCTTAGCATCGAGGGCGGCGTGGGCGTCATTTTTGGTCAGCCCGCGACCATCCTTAATATTCGCGGTCAGCGTTATTTTGCCCAGATCCGGCTCGGCGGTTAGTTTCCCCAGATCAAAATCAGCTAATTTCACCGTTCCGCTGTATTTTAGCGGCGTTTTTTTGCCGTCGGGGATCGTAAAAATGAGGTCCAGTTCGGCGTCCCCAATGTCTGACCGCAATTTACCCGACCCGGTTACGCTACTGTTTGGGATACCGTCGAACCGGCCTGCAAAATCCATGTCGCCGATCTGCTCAAAATTAGGCGGGAGCTGGAAATTAGGGATCAGCTCGGAGACGGCTTTCATATTGGCGTGCAACTGGTCCAGGCGTAAATTCAAACGAAACGGATCGTCTACGGTAGAGTTAAGGTTATTATAATCCAACCGGCCTTTCACGATAAACCCTCGTTTCAAACGGATATTAAAATTAGGAATGTTGACATTATCCACATTATACCCTTTAAAATTAGCGTCAATAGTCGCTACCTGATCGCGGTTCTGCTGAAAAAAAGGCTGATCCATCAATGCAGGCACGAAGGTCATAATATCTTTAAGCGCTATATTTGATTTGTGGAGTTCGCCAATCACCCCCACGCTGTCCTCGAAGGAGGTGAAGGAAGTAAAAGACGGGAACTTCAGGATCAAGGAATCGCTGGACACCGCCGAGAGCGGCGTGGAAAGTTGCAGGTCGTTCAGATACAATTGGTTGCCGGTTATTTTTATACCGCTAGCGGCCAGTTTAGTAATAGAAAACCCGCTTTTTTCCCGGAGCGAAATTCCGTCCACCGCACCGGTTAGCGTTCCGTTGTTGAACAAAAACTGGTGCATGTTCATATCCACGTTCGACACGTCGAGGTGGCGAAAATTAACGGCGTTAGCCGGTATGATCTTTTCCGTCGCCTGATGGTTGAAATTGTCGAGCATAAATTTACCGCCCCTGATCTCGACGAATCCAACGCTGAAAAAAGAGGGAGCGGCCTTAACCGTATCGGCGGCGCTTTCTTTTACGAATAACGGCTTTTTTGCCGGCTCGTCCGGCATGGGCGAACCCGGATAATCTATAATGTGGAAAAACGGTTCAATCAGGGATACGCGGTCGACGTCAACCACCTGCTTGGGCAGGTTCATGGCTTTTGTATGCAGGTCGACGGCCGCGACCGACGCCGCCAAACGTTTCCCGGCCACCTCGTCGTCGCTTTTTACGCTGATGTTGCGAAGATGAAGATTTCCGATCTTGAGATCGACCGGCTTCGTTGCGCCGGGTTTATCGCTGGGCGGATTCAGATAGTCGAGGATAAACTGCGCGTTATTAACATAACGGCCTTTTTTGCGGGTCAGGTTAAGCTGAACGTCCTGAAGCAGGACGTCGTCCAACTGGATGGAGCCCCTTAATAAATTCAGGTAATTGGGGTAGACCAAGAGGTCGCGGCTATAGAGCAGGGTGTCGCCATCCTGGTCGGCGACGTAGAAGCCAGACACATGGAGACTAGACGTCAAGTCTAATAAAAAAGTGTCGATCCGGACCGTTGTATGCAATGTTTTTGATAAATAGGTGGTCGTCTGGCTGACCGTCCAATGTTGGACGGAGGGGATGCGAAGGGATAAAACGGCGGCAATAAAAACAAACAACAATACCCAAACCAGCCGGAAAAACCAGCTAACCATCCGCCTGTGTACGGAGGGTTTCCCAACCGGCGGTTTAGGCTGAATTTCTTCCTGCGGAGTATTTGTTTCTACCATTTCGAGGTGCCGGGATGAACTTTAGTCGTTAGCTTGTAGCTATTTATTTACTAATAAATTTAACGTCTGTTGGCAATACGCAACGGTTCTTGCTTTTCGTTATATAATAAACCCTAAAATTAGTCGTCGCAGTTCGTTAATAATATACTTTAACAAATTATTCATATAATCTGAAGACTAAACGCCTGTTTTTTTTGCTTTTGTCCCTAAGCGCAACCTTTTTAGCGCTTGCTCAACAGCCGGATCGTTTGGCGGAACTCAACCGGGATCTGACCGGGGGCGCGCGGAACGACTCCATGAAAGTCGTTTCTGTATACGAGTGGATCGTTTCCAACATCAGTTATGACTACCATTTTTTCCAACGCAACTCCGGCGATACCATCCTGACGCAGGAACCTGAAATCGTTGTTCGCCGCAAACAGGCGGTCTGCATCGGTTACTGCAAGCTGTTCAAAGCACTTTGCCGGCTCAACCATATTCCGGCGGAAACCATTATTGGGTTTGTGAAGATTAACGGCGCGATGGAAACCCGCGAGGAACATGCTTGGAACGCCGTCAAAATTAATAAAACCTGGTATCTTGCCGACCTGACCTGGGACGCGTCTCAAACCCTGCCCTATAAATATTATTTTTTGGCCGGCCCTAAAACGTTCGTTCAAAACCATTTACCGCACGATCCGCTCTGGCAACTCTCCGAACATCCGGTTCCTTTCGAATGTTTCGCCAATATAGGGCATTGTCGCCAAAGTGATACTATTTATTTTAATATTAAAGATTCTTTGGCCCGTTTTGAGGCGCTGGACTCTGTTGACCGTGCGCTGGCGGCCGCCAATCGCGTCTATCATTACAACTCTGAAGATTACGACGCGCTTCGCGACCTGGGCGATTATTACTTTCAGCGCGCCCGTGCCGCCTATAATGATTACGCCGCTCTGCGGGAACAGGCGCCCACCCGCAAAGCGCTGATCCCGCTCAAAACCGACCTGCTGACGCTGCTGAATAGCGCGACGGATAACTTCCAATCCTCGAAAAAGTTTTACGCCCGACTGGCCGAACTCACCAAAAGCCGGAAAAAATATACGGACGGGCAGTTTAACCTGGACGTGATCGTGCGGAATTTGGAAAATATTGCGGAGGAAAAAGCTATGCTGGAAAGCATTTAGCTAATAGCTCACCACCATTTGATAAGTGTCCGGAATCATTTTATCGAACAGTACCGTTTTCCCTTGTTTTAGTTCGGCCAGTTTTTCCGGGGTTGGATGCCTGACGGTGATAAGGTCCACGCCGCCGGTAGCTTCAGTTTCAAACAGTACTTTAAGTTCGCGCATTAGGGCCTCCATTTGTTCGGGGGCTTCAGTAATACTGACATAAAAATAGGAACCGGAGTTTTGCAGCAAATTGACGAAGATACCAAAGCGCGCAAATAGCGCGAACAGGTCGCGGATGTGCGGCTCGACCAAAAAGGTACGGTCTTTATTACGGAGTTTCAGGAAAACCTGGTTCCGCTCGGTCATCAGAATCGGCGGATAGGCGGCGTCCGGCCCGCTGCCGGAAATCACAGTTCCGCGCGCTTCGTGGTCTTTAAACGACCGGACATGGAGCGGAATATTTTTACTTTGCAGGGGCTGGATTGTCCGGGGATGCACGACGGTAGCGCCGTAATACGTCATTTCGACGGCCTCGTCGTAAGAAAGTTCGTAGAGTTGGACGGTGTTGTGGAAAATGCGCGGATCGCCGTTCAGGACGCCGGGGACATCTTTCCAGATATACATGGCCTCCGCGTCAAGGCAGTGCGAAAAAATAGCCGCCGAATAGTCGGAACCTTCGCGACCCAGGGTCGTAGTGGCGTTATCCTTGCTGCTGCCGATGAAGCCCTGGGTCAATACAAATCCGCCACTTTCGAAGAACGGTTTGACCTGTTTCTGTATTTTTGACAGGGTCTCGTCCCACTGTACGACGCTTTCGCGCCAGGTTTCGTCGGTAGCGACGACTTCCCGCGCGTCCAACCAATGGGTCTTCAGGCCGCGCCGGTTCAGATAGGCGGCGACAATCTTAGAACAAACCAGTTCTCCGACGCCGACAATCTGGTCGAACAGGTAATCAAATTCGTCCTGCGGCGTTCCCTCTATGGCCCATTCGGCTTCCACAAACAAATCGCTGACCCCCGCGAAGGCGTCGTCGCCGGGTTCAAGGAGTTCGGTCATGGCGGCGCAGTGGTCGCGTTTGATCTTTGCCAGCAGCGCGGCCGCCTGTCCGTCCTTCCGGAAAAAAGAGCGCGTTACTTCCACGAGTGCGTCGGTCGTTTTACCCATCGCGGAGACGACGATCAGGACCGGTTCCCCTTTATATTTTTCAAGTATGTCTGCTACGTTTTTGATGCCGAGGGAATCTTTAAGGGAGGCGCCGCCGAATTTGAAAACCTTTGTCATAAATTAGGTTATGAGGGATGAGGGATTAGTTATGAATGATGAGATTTCAAGCGGCTCATTATTCATGGATTGTATTTGCTATAGTAAATTATTATTATGTATTGTTTGTTTTACTACAGACGGCTAAAAAAGTTTGCAAAGATAAGGAGGGCGCGGGGAATTAAATAATTCGGGTTTTTATTTAAGATGTTGAATGTAAAAACATTTATTAAACAGTTAGAATTAATCAAAATATATAGGTATTTAGGTAATAATGCGAATAATGGATTAAAAACTATCAATAGCGGTTTGACGCCGGGCTGCCTTTTGCGGATATCCAACCCTAAACCATTATGAATACGGCGTTTTTGAGTCACCTATTCGTTCGTTCTTCTCCACAACCGGTTACATTCTTGAGGGGGCGGTCAGACCTGATTCAGACCTGACTCATACATGAATCAGATACGGCTTATGTATGCCTTATATGTGCCTTATATGTGACTCAGGGGGTTGACGAAAACGGAAGGTTATTAAGGATGAACGGACGCCCGGGTCGGGATTTAGGGAATAAAAGGGGTTATGCTCCCGATGTGTCCACCTCTGATTTTCGGGTTTATTGTCCCGGCGCCCTTTTTGGACTTTTTCAACCGATTATTCGCATAAATAATAATATTGGAAACCGCCCGGAATACTTTACTACATTCATTTATAATTATTTTTAGCTAACAATTAGCGTGCGATCTCCGGCGCGCGGTTTTTTATTTACTTCATAAGTTACTTATTAGTAACTTATGTTACGCGGTGTTTAGTATAATTTCAAAACATGTATATTTGTCTATGGAAAAATTATTAGACTTTTACACGGACTATTTAATCAGCAGCACAGGTCAGACGAGCGCCACGGGTTTATCGCGCTTATTAGACAACGCAATCAGCCACGATTCCGTTACTCGTTTTTTGAGCAACGCGGGCTATGACAGTAAATCCCTGTGGCGCTCGGTCAAACCTTTGGTACGCGCTCATGAGAGCGAATCGGCTTGTTTGGTGTTTGACGACTGCGTTATTGAAAAACAATACACGGACGAGAACCCGTTGATTTGCCGGCGCTGGGATCATTCCAGGCAGCGTAACGTCAAAGGGATCAATCTGTTGAGCGCTTTTACGTTACTCAAAAGGAGGAGGGCGCGGACTTTGTCCGCCTCCCCGTTTTGTTTGAGCTCATTTTCAAGACGATTGTTTTCAGCATCGTAAAAACGAGGCGGGAGACGCGCAAAAGCCCCGTCACGAAGAACGAAATGATGCAATCCATGATTGCGCAATGTATTCATAATCAACTGCTTTTCAAGTACGTGCCGGCCGATTCCTGGTTTGCTTCGACGGATAATATGCGCTTTATTAACGAAAAGAAGAAATGCTTCATTTTCGACTTAAAGGATAACCGCTTAGCCGTTTTAGCGGACAAAGTAAGTGGCAAACCCAATAAAACGCATCAATGGACAAACATTGCCTCGTTGGAAATACCCGATAATACGCCGGTTCTCGTTTGGTTGAAAGATATGGATTTCCCCGTGCTTTTAACCAGACAAGTCTTCAAAAACGAAGACGCTGCCGCCTGCGGCGTACGATTTTTGGTAAGCAACGACGTTCGTTTGACCGACGAAGACTTCTCGAAACTCTACAAAAAAAGGTGGGGCGTCGAAGAATACCACAAAAGTTTAAAGCAAAACGTGGGCATAGCAAAATCTCCAACGCGAACCGTAACCACCCAAACCAAACATATTTATTGCGCCATGTGGACGTACGTGAAACTCGAAAAACTCAAATTCAAAACCAAACTCGGCCATTTTGAAATCAAAGCCAAAATTTACATCAAAGCCCTAAAAGCGGCTTATGCTGAATTAAACCTGATTCATAATAATGCTCTCATTGCGTAACATCAGTATATAAGTCGCCGGTTGTTAAAAAAATATTCCCGGCTGCATCCAAATACGAGACGCTTTTTTGTCGGAGCGCTTCTTTTACTACCGGAAATATATGTTCAGCCACCAAGATAAAAGGCCGGTGAGTTTTTGCCAATTCTTCCATTTTGCCCGTTAAAGAAATAGGAACGTTTGTTTTTACCTCCGTATATAATTGTAGCGCGTTCCCCAACATTGACTTAGTGTATTAATACTTCTTCCGGCGCTCATGAGAGTATGTTAACCCAGTTTCTGTTTTTCAATTTCTCTAGTTCTTATTGTAAAGTTATAAAATTTTCAAATGCTTTATAAAATAACAATATTTTTATAAATATGTAGTATATTTGTATGTAAAATTAACTATACTATTGTGAATTTCTATGAAAAGGCTGATTGTTAGAATTTAAAATAGCAAACGAAAAATTATATATTAAAAAGAATCCATAAAACATTAAAATTATGAGTATTGCGGAAAGTAAATCTTTGGAAGAAATTTACAAAAATAGTTTAACAGTTCCATCCTATCAAAGGCCTTACAAATGGACTAAAGATCAAGTAACTCCATTGATAGAGGACTTATATATATTTTTTAATAATTATAAAAAAAATGAAAACAATATTCCTGTTTTATTAGGGTCGGTTATTTTATTCTGTAACAAAGAAACAAATACGATGGACGTAGTGGACGGACAACAGCGCCTGACTACTTTGACAATATTAATACATTGTTTAGGAGAAACAGTTCCTTTTTTAAACCAAAAATTTATACACCAAACGTCCATTGATAATATTAAAGCCAATAAGAAAATTATTGACGATTTTATCCTTAAAAAGGATATAAATAAAAGCGAATGGGCGGAATTTATTATTAAACACGTATATTTTATTCAAATCAATGCTCCCACGCTGGACGACGCCTTTATTTTTTTTGACAGTCAGAATAACCGTGGTAAAACTCTGGCAGATTACGACGTCTTGAAAGCGCATCATTTAAGATACATTTTCTCTAACGATTTAGCTACTTCCTGCGCTAAAGATTGGGAAAAAATTGATAAAGAAAATGTTTTGGGATATTTGTTGGATACGCTCTTGGGGAGAGGTCGAAAATGGAGCCGGCAAGAATACGAACGTTTATCAATAAAAGAAGAATTTAAGTCGCAGCGTTCGAATAAGAATGATAACCGGACTTATCCCCTTAATCGTTATCACCAACCGCCAATCTTTAATAAATGGGAATATCAACATGAAAAAGAACAACCCCCTATATTTTATTTCAACCGCGATTTTGACGCCGTCGCAGGTACGGCTAGAATAACGCTGCAAGCACATTCCTTTAATTTTCTACCTTTCCAAATTACACAGACATTAGAAGGCGGCGAACTTTTTTTCTGGTACACGCAAAAGTATTATGAAATTTCAAAAGCGCTATTTTCCGACGATAACGCCTATATTTCTGATTTTTTTAGAGAAATAGACAAGAAAGCCAAAAATTTAGCTCAAAGCAATTCAGGGACTAAGCATGTTTACAATGTTTGGAAAGGCGCAATGATATTTTACTATGATAAATTTGAGTATATAGAATTTGACAAGGCCGCCGCATACTTTTTTTATAGTATTTATTTTTTGAGAATTGAAAATCCCAGAATATCAGAAGCGAGTATTTATAAGTATATTCGAGAAGCTTTTAATCCGTTTTGGATTATTCAACATGCTTCCTATCACAAATTTATATTTAATGAAATAGATAAAATGATGGAAGGCGAATATACCGTAGAAAAATTAAAAACTGCCAGGGATAAAAAGGGAATTAGAAAAGAGTTATACGACACATTTTATGCGCCGTATATTTTAGATTGTCCAGGTATGACTCTCCCAGATTTTATACGAAATCCACTAAAAAAAATAAAACAGGAATAATGCCAACCATAGAGACTTCTGAAATCAGACCCGGAAAAATAAAATCCGGGTATTTATTTAATATTCCTATTTACCAACGATTGTATTCTTGGGAAGAAAAAGAAATTCACCAATTACTTGCGGATTTATATTCTTCTTTTATAAAGGATGAAAGCAAGCCTTATTATCTTGGCAACTTGGTTTTGTATAAAAATGCAGATAAACGCTTTGATATTATTGACGGTCAGCAACGCATAACTACTTTGTTTTTAATGGGACTGGTATTTAAAAAAGATTGCAAAGAATGGGTTAATTTTTTAAACACCGATAATGGCTTAAGACTTGCATTTATAGCGAGGGAAGGCGACAATGCGTTTTTAAAATCTAATCTTGACGGCGGATCATTAGATGGTGAAAATATCAATAATATGATGGTAAAGTCATTAGACGTAATTAGAGCGTTTTGCGATGAAGATCAAGAAGTTAAAAATAATAGAGAAAATTTTGCCAAGTACATTTACGAACAAGCCACAATGATCGCCATTGAAATTCCTGAAGGTATAGACCTTAATAAATACTTTGAGGATATGAATAATCGCGGGATTCAATTGGAAAAACACGAAATTTTAAAGGCAAAATTATTAGAAAAAATAAAAGTAGACGAACAAGAATTGAATTATTATGCCCGACTTTGGGACGCCTGTTCTCAAATGAACCAATTTGTAGAATATGGTTTTAAACCGGAAATCGACTTGAAATTATCCAGAAGTCATATAATTTACATTAACAAAGAATTTACATTTGAGAATATTTCTAATCTAATTAATAAACCTTTAAGAAAAAATATAACTTTATCAGATATATTAAATGAAAGTGAAAGTGAAAGTGAATCAGAAGCAACCAAAAAAAATAATCCCGAAGAAGATCAAAACGACAAAGTAAGCAGTATTATTAATTTTCCTAGTTTCATATTGTATTGCTACAAGCTTTTTGAAAATAATAAAAAGGACACTAAGCTAACTGATAGGGATTTGCTGGATGTATTTGATGAAAAACTTTTGAATAGTTTTGATGCTGAAAGAACGAAAAGATTTATAAATCATCTTTTCAGGCGTCGAATTTTATATGACTCGTTTTTTATTAAAAGTATAGCAAAGGATGGCAATAGCCATTGGGAAATTAGGAAAATTATAAAATCTGAAAAGGGTGAATATAGCCGCGATAAAGCCGATTTAAAAGAATCGACGGTGATCCAAGCCATGTTGAATTCAAGTACCGGATTGGAAAATTGGTTTGCGCCAGCGCTCAATTATGCGATAGCAAATGAAAAGCAGTTAACAGACGAAAGTTTCTGTCAATTTTTAGAAAATTTAGATACTGAACTTGCAAAAGAAAGAATCAATGGAAAAAGTAATTTAAAAAAAGTTACCGAATTTTTTACCGATAATTTTGAGAAATTAAGTAGCACCCAAAATAAAGATAGTGATTATCAGGCCTGGTTAAAAACTATTTTACATCAAGGGACAAAAACACCTCGTTACTGGTTTTTTCGCCTTGATTATTATTTAAGGAAGAAATTCATTATTGATAATGCCTTTTTTAAAAAAGATAAAGATAAAGTCGAAAATTTTCAGTTTCGACAAAACCGTTCTGTCGAACATATTCAACCGCAAAGCAAAACCTGGGAAGAGGAGGAAGGTAAGAAATTGATGGATAATTTTGGGAACTTAGCGTTAATTAGCGTTAGTTCTAATTCAAGCCTTAACGATAAGGAATTTGAACACAAAAAAAAAGCCTTTGAAACAAAAACCGCAAATTACGGGATCGAAAGCCTTAAATTAGCTAAAGCCTTTGAAGAACCCAAATGGAATCCGACTACCGCTGAAAACCATGGCAAAGAAATGATAGATATTTTAGTTGAGAGTTTTAAAATTGACAGCATAAGTAAACCCGTCATAACCATTGAGTAATTAAAAGGCTTGATATTTTTTCTATGCCGACAAACATCTTTTTTTATTCCTCCTTCCCTCCCCGCACCGCCAACACCGTCGCATTCCACAGCCACCGCGCCGGTTTTTTTCGCCCGGGACGACGATCCGGCACGGGCCATCTCTCAAATTCGTTACAAAAATCCATAAAATACCTTAACTTTGAATCAAAATAGCTGAAAATGATCGTTCAAGGCCTCGCAGAAAAAAAATTACAAGAACGGGAGTCCGATACAAAAACGCCCGGCTTCAAATCTATTGAAGCGTATTTTCGGGCAGAGGAAAAATCAGTACATAAAAACGAATACCATGACGGTATAATCATTCCTATGGCCGGAGCAAATTTAATACATAATCTATTAGCGTCAAAGGCAATGATTTTGATTGGGATGTTTATCAAAGAAAAGAAATTACCTTTTAAAGTCAGCAATAGCGATACTAAGGTACGGATCGAAACTTTTAACCAGTTCGTTTACCCCGATGCAGTAG
This sequence comes from Chitinophagales bacterium, assembly GCA_038230555.1. Lineage (GTDB taxonomy): Bacteria > Bacteroidota > Bacteroidia > Chitinophagales > Saprospiraceae > JAAFJT01. The sequence continues at coordinate 11,046 of JBBRMZ010000020.1, read as the reverse complement.
TAATTTATGAAAAGGGCGAATATTTTGAAGATAGGAAAGATACCATCACAAATCCGCTAATGATTGTTGAAGTATTGTCTGCTTCCTCTAAAAAACGCGACCGGACGACCAAATTTGATATGTATAGAACCATACCAAGTTTTAAGGAATATATGTTGATTTACCAGGACGAGCGGCGGGTAACGGTTTGGAGTAAACAGGCAAACGGCGACTGGCGCCCGGCAGATTATGCGGGCGAAGAAGCGACGGCCATGTTGTTTTCCATACCGCAATGCGCGCTGCCGCTTGCAGAATTATACGACGGGATATAGCGGCGCAAATTGTATGATTTTGAAACGCGTAGGGACAGGTCGAGACCTGTCCCTACATATTTCCATGGCTTTCTACGAACAAAATTTTATCCCTCTCCCCTATTCGCTTTTTCCAGTTCCGCAATATCAATTTTATTCATTTTCATCATGGCGTCCAGCGCGCGTTTGGCTTTCGCGGGGTCTGGATCGCCGAGGTATTTTCCTAAAGCGTCGGGGATGATCTGCCAGGAAACGCCGAAGGGGTCAACCAGCCAGCCGCAGCGGCCTGGAGCGCCGCCGTTGGCAGTCAGTTTGTCCCAAAGGTCGTCCACTTCTTCCTGGGATTTGCATTTGACGAAAAAAGAGACGGCGGGCGTGAATTTGAACTGCGGGCCTGCGTCGAGCGCCATGAACTCGAGTCCTTCGAGCTGGAAGACGGCGCTCATGACGCGTTCCTTTCCGCCCGCAACGGCAGGCGGTATACGGCGGGCGTTGACGACTTTAGAATTTTTAAACACGGAGGTATAAAAATCGAGCGCTTCAGCCACGTTTCCATTAAGCCACAGGAAGGGGGCGATCTTTTGGGCCTGACCGGCTGCCGAATAACCGGCCTTAGCGTCGTCCATTCTAATCATGCAAAGGGCTTCTTTTTCGCCGATGTATTTTTCCACGCACCAGCCGCTACGGTCGATGCGCGGGTCGGAGAAGAGTTCCCTGAATATTTCGACAAACCGGTGTTCGTAGCCGCGCCAGTTGGGCAGGGCCTCGGCGAGGTATTCGCCCTTGGCGATCGTCACGGTTTCGCAGCCGTATTTTTCGCCTTCGCCGGGGGTCGCTTCTTCCACAGCTGGTTTGTACACAATTTTTCCGTTTTCCATGCGAGATAAGCCATAAAAAGTTCTGCTACCCGACATAGGAACGATGGAATGGAGTTTTTGCCAGGCTGCTTTGACGCCGTCGGGAAAAGAATCGGCCGTCACGCAAAACACTCGTACGTCGCGTTCCAACAATTGAGTTTTCATAGTTACTATTTTAAATATGATGAATAATAAAAAAGCCGTCTACCGACCATTGCATTTGCAGTTTTAACTTTCTCCTGTTTTAGCGCTTAAGCGTAGGCCCCGACCCCTTTCTGCTCAAGCCTTTTATGATAAAAAATATAGGATCCCGACGCCGACGCCAGCGGTACGGCCATGAATGCCCAGTTTCCGACCGGCAGATGCGAACTAAAAATACAATAGGTAGCGCCCAGCAGGTCAAACGTCAGACCTGCGTAGGCCCATTCTTTCAGTCGCGGGTAGCCGGGGATCAGGATCGCGACGATCCCGCAAATTTTAGCGACGCCGAGGAAAGGGAGCAGATAAGCGGGCATATCGATTTGTTTAAACCCATCGACGGCCATTTGGGCGGAAACAACGTCGGGGATGGCGCCGCCTGCCATAAAGAAGGCAAAAAGCCCCGTAAAAATCCAGTACCAGAGATTCGTATTTTTCATTGTTTTAATTTGACGGATGAGCGGATTTATCGTAAATGGTCAGCCACTGGTTGCCGTATTTATCGGTAAAATCGCCCATCAACGCGCCCCAAAAAGTAGTTTCTAAAGGATGGCCTATTTCTCCGCCTTCCGAAAGTTTGGAAAAAAAAGCGCGGCAATCCTGTTCGCTGTCGCAGTGGAGGGAGAGCGTCGCGGCGGTTCCTTTGATGAGCCCTTTTTTGCCGACCAAGTCCGAACCCATCAGGATCAGCTTCCCATTGGTCAGCGCAGCGTGTAAAACGGCGTCTTTCATTTGGGGCGGCATTTGAGCGGCCATCGGCGATTCTCCGACCGTTTGGATTTCGAGCTGCCCGCCGAGGACGTTTTTATAAAAATTCATGGCCTCGCGGCAGTTCCCTTTGAATGATAGATAGACATTGATTTGCGACATGATTGCGTTATTTATAAAATGAGTGAAATGGTTAATGTTGAATTTTTAATACTGCAAAGATGCGGTCTACATATAAAACAAAAAAGGCGTAAAACGACGTTTTAAGGGGTTGATTGCGACAAAAAAAACAATTAGTTTTGCAAAATGAAAAAAATATCCATCTTGGTTCCGGAAACGGCGGTCGTGGAGGCTGTCGCCGATCCTCAATACCTGTTCAAAACCGTCAATCAGTTATCAGCTATCAGCTATCAGCTATCAGCTTAACAACGTTTATTATGCATGTTGGGATTTTACTTTTTGAAGAATTTGAAACGCTGGACGTTTTCGGGCCGGTTGAAATCTTTGGCCGGTTGAAAACGCATTACCTGGTATGCTTTTATTCAGAAGCCGGCGGGTTGGTTCATAATTCGCACGGCGTCGACGTTCTTTCCCGTCCGCTCGGCGAAATTATGGGGGGCGTCGATATTTTCCTGATCCCGGGCGGATACGGGACCCGGAAGGAAGTCAATAACGAGGTTCTCATTGAAATGATCAGGACTATTTCCGAACATAGTCAGTATGTGCTGACTGTTTGCACCGGCAGCGCTTTACTGGCCCGCACGGGGCTGCTGGACGGCAAAAAGGCGACCACTAACAAGCGGGCATTCGACTGGGTCGTTAGTCAAAGCGATAAAGTCTTTTGGGATCGTCCGGCGCGCTGGACGGTCGACGGCAAATATTATACTTCGGCGGGGGTCAGCGCGGGCATGGATATGACGCTGGGTTTTTTGGCCGACCGTCATGGGGTTGATTTTGCGAGGAAGTCGGCTTGGGAGATTGAGTATGACTGGCGAGAGGAAAAAGAAGGAGATATGTTACCGGAAAACTAATTTTATCTTCTTCACATTTTATTTTTGCAACCATATAGCATGGCTTTTTTCACTTCTTTGTGGTCTGCCAAATTTTTAGGATCGCAACTTTCTCCAAAGCCTATTTGCTGGCTGGACTCCGATATTGAATTAGAAAGTAATTTTTTGAAAAGACTGGGTATTGGTTTAGAATCCTATAAAAGCAGAGAAACTATTTTGAAGGAGATATATCTTGAATAGAAAAGTTATGCATTATTATCGACGAATACAAACACGGATTTTTCATACTCTGTTAATCTATCCAGCGCAAGGGTAACATAAGGTTCTGTGATAGTTCTTTTTTTTCGGGGCGACCAGTTGGCAATAGTTTCCAAAATTTCGGCTTTAGTCAGTGAGATATTATCTTTTCTGATGAAATCGACTGTTGCCAACACTTCCAAGGCAAAAAAACTTTCAAACCCTTGTATCAGGCTTTGTAAGGCGTTGAGGCGGTATTTTTGTGTCACAGATAAACTTGTTTCGACAAAACTTTTGATTTGTTCGTACGCATCATAGTTCATCTTCAAAGTTTCGAAAGGTTTCGCTTCAAATTGTTCCAGACCAGTAACATATTCGCCATTTAAATTATATAACACATGAGCAATTTGAGCGGTAAAAGGTCCGTAAGCTGCAGCCTGAAATTTCAGGCGCATTGGCTCTCCTAAGCGTTGAAGAAAATAAGCTAATTTATTGGCTACGAACAAATTCACGTTTTCGCCCATGCTCAATTCATATCGGTACATGGCATATATAAGCATAGCCCGTTTTTCTGTTAACACCGTTTTTCCTAGTATTTTCCCAGAAGCTTGGATATGTAATTTTATAGATTCATTGGGCTCAAAAATTTGAATATCGACGGGCAAATCTTGTAAATAATTCTCCATCAAATTTCTAACCTTCGTCCATTCTAAACCTCCGTTTCCGCAGCCTAACGGCGGGATAGCAATACTTTTTATTAGTCCTTTGTTTAACTCAGAAGCCAAAGCTTTTAATCCGGATTCAATGTATTCATACGTCGAAGGCCGCTTCCAATCTTGTTTAGTAGGAAAATTCACAATTGTTTTTTCTCCGTTTAGGGTGGCTTCCTGTACAACTAATAAATTTCCAATAGTCAGCGCTCCATCTTTACAAGCCTTTCTATACTGTTTATAATTATTTGGAAAAGCTTCTTTAAATTGCAAAGCAATACCTTTACCCATTACACCCACAGTATTCACCGTGTTGACTAACGCTTCAGTTTTGGCTTCCAATAAATTACCTTTCAAATATATAATCATAATCAGGATAAAAACGGTACAATTTAATCAATTAATATGATATTGAGTAAAGTTAAGCATGGTTTTAATAATAAAAAGCGCCTTTTGGGTTAATATGAGTTCCGATAGATAATCCAGATTCGCGGGTTAAATGATCCATAAACGCTTTTACATCAGCGTCATACACCACCAAAGCCGTAATAAAGCGAGAGGCTATATGTTCTTTTATCAAACATTCTGATTGTTTTCTACGCATACGGTCTGGATATTCATCTGTATTTTTCCACGAAGTCGAATGGATACTCTCCCAATCCAGGTTATTCAAATCTTTAGGGTCATCGTAAAATTTTGTAAACTTATTCTTTGCATGTCCATCAGTAAAAAGTATTCTGTGGCCACTCTCAAATAAAACTTGTAATTTACAAACAATGTAAACTATATGTTATTGTGGTCTCTTTAAGACATTGCGATAACCTGTACAGATATTAAGTAGCATCGGCGAACGATAACCAAAATAAAAAGGGATATATTCTCCTAAATGCTCATTGAACCCTGCTAAGGGAATTGTAAAATAACGCCTTTGATCCGTTAACATGGAATCGCCAATAAAAATATTTTCAGGATCAAAATTTGGGTGTTCGATGCAAAACATCCCATTTTGTAAGATAGCCGCGACATTATCACGATGCACTATCCTATAGATATTGATATTCAAGACGTCCATAAATTTAACGACGCCTTCAGCGCATTAAAAAATATTCTACGAATGCGCGTTCATCGCCGGCATTTCATCAAACAATTCCAATAACTTAGCATTATGAATCATGGCGTCGATGGCGTGGTCGATCTGTCCGAATGTATGGGTCGCCATCAAGGAGAACCGGATGAGGGTGTCGCTGGGGCGAACGGCAGGGGCGACCACCGGGTTAACGAAAACGCCGTCGTCGGCCATCATTTTAGCGAACTGGAATGTTTTTGTCTGGTCGCGGATGTAGATCGGGAGTATGGGCGACTCGGTGTGACCCAACTCGAAACCAGCCGAGCGGAGTCTTCCCATGGCGTAATGGGTGTTCTGCCAAAGTTTTTCAATTCTTTCCGGTTCGGACTGGATAATCTCGATGGCGGCCAACGTGGTGGCGGCGGACGCGGGCGTCATACTGGCGCTGAAGATCAGTGCGCGGGAATGGTGTTTAAGGTAATTGATGAGCGCGCGGTCTGCGGCGACAAATCCTCCCAGCGAGGCGAGGGATTTTGAGAAAGTGCCGATCATCACGTCCACTTTATCGTGTAGACCGAAGTGGCTGCCAGTGCCGATGCCGTTGTGGCCCAGGACGCCGATGGAGTGCGCGTCGTCGACGATGACGGTCGCGCCATACTGGTCGGCCAGGCGGGTAATGCCGGAAAGATTGGCGATATCGCCTTCCATGCTAAAGACGCCGTCCATGATGATGATCTTAGAGCCGTTGGCTCCGTCCGTGTCGGCGCGGCGCAACTGGCTTTCGAGCGACGTCATGTCGTTGTGGCGATATTTGACCACTTTGCCAAAAGACAGGCGGGTAGCGTCGATGATGGAGGCATGCACCAGTTCGTCGATAAAAATATAATCGTTGCGCCCAGCAAGGGGAGCAAGACATCCAAGGTTGGCTTGAAATCCGGTGCTATATAAAAGGACTGATTCTTTTTGGAGGTATTGTGCAAGGGCTTCTTCCAGCTCGATGTGTATTTTGAGGGTGCCGTTCAGAAAACGGGAACCGGCGCAACCGGTTCCGTATTTCTCGATCGCTTTAATAGACGCTTCTTTTAATTTAGGGTGATTGGTCAGGCCGAGGTAACTGTTGGAACCGAACATCAGCACGGATCTTCCATTTATCGTAACTACCGTATCCTGTTCGCTTTCTATTTCTCGAAAATAAGGGTAAAGTTGAGCGTGTTTCAATTCGTCGGCGGCGACAAAACCATCCATTTTGGCGCGAAGGTACTTATCCATACAATTATAATTTTTTTAACAACTACGATTTAACTGGCGCTTCCTATTCTTGATTGTCCAGTCTGAAAATGTAAATACGCGAGAACGATGGTTATCGAACGGACGCTCCGGCGCATTTGGGTTAAATAATCGGGAATGTTAATTTTATGAGCGTAATACGATTAACCGATCTTTTGTCGGAATGTTTACTTTACCCAATAAAAACGTCGGAAAGACGGGGTAACAGGAAAAATAAATTAGTTTCGGTATCCTTCTGATTCCAGACTTTGGAGTTTGGAAAGTCCGCCGCGACGGACAAAACGAACGATTGAACGAACGCATGAGTGAATATATGCGCTTTTTATTGAAAATCAGGTAAATAAACCTGTCTTTTTTTACAATCGCTGCAAAATTAAGCAGAATTATTTATTAACAAAATAAACCGTAATAAATAAGTAGTTACAGGTTATAAATTATGTGTCATGAGTCTTCAAATAATTCATAGACAAATGCGCGACTTTTTATAAAATTTTTCGTCGGCTCGCCGGATATAAAGATCGCCGCATTTATTTTTCGATCTGTCTTGCATGTCTCCGACGCCCCCCGGAGCCACAAAATAACGTTTTTTGCTTAAATAAACGTATATTTGCGCGCATTTTTGCGTAAGTTAAGAAAGTACGGAGTCGCTAAATTTTCTATCCGCATGACGCCAAAGTCGGTCGCTTTTCATACCTTAGGCTGTAAGCTGAACTATTCGGAAACCTCCGCTATCGAACGACAATTCGCAGGGGCAGGTTTTGAAATTCGTTCTATGGAGGACGGCGCGGATATTTTTGTAATCAATACCTGTTCAGTAACGGATTTTGCCGACCAAAAATGCCGCCAACTCGTCCGGCGGGCGTTACGGCAGGCGCCGGCCGCGCTGGTCGTCGTCGTCGGATGTTACGCGCAACTCAAACCTAAAGAAATCAGTGAAATTCCGGGCGTCGACCTGGTTTTAGGAGCGGCGGAAAAGTTTCATATTCTGGAACTGATTGAAGGACTCAGCAAAGCGCCAGGCAAGGGAATGATCCAGGCGGGGGAGATCATGCAGGCGTCGCAATTTGAAAGCGCCTATTCTTTTGGCGACCGTACCCGTTCTTTTTTAAAAGTGCAGGATGGTTGCGATTATAAATGCTCGTTTTGTACTATACCGCAGGCAAGAGGAAAAAGCCGGAGCGCCACGGTAGACGCCGTCCTGGCGTCGGCGCGCGAGATCGCCGCCAAAGGCGTCAAAGAGATCGTACTGACCGGCGTTAATATAGGAGATTTTGGGAACGGAACCGAAGTCATAGAGGGCGTCAAACCCCGGAAAGAAGCGTTGTTTGCCGACCTGATCCGGGAACTGGACGAGGTCGAAGGGATCGAACGTTTTCGCATATCGAGCATTGAACCCAATTTGCTAACGCCTGAAATCATTGAATTTGTTGCGAGTTCGCGGCGTTTTATGCCTCATTTTCATATTCCGCTACAGTCCGGCAATAATAAACAACTGACCCAAATGCGCCGCCGCTACCGGCGGGAAGGATATGCAGAGCGAATTGACCTCGTCCGCGACCTGTTACCGCACGCTGCTATCGGCGTCGACGTCATTGTCGGATTCCCGGGCGAAACGGCGGAGGACTTTGCGGAAACCTGCCGGTTCATCGACGATCTGGACGTTTCCTATCTGCACGTATTCACTTATTCGGAACGGGCCAATACGCCTGCGGCGATCCTGCCCGGCGCAGTCCCGATGGAAGAACGCCGGAGACGCAACGAAGTACTCCGGTTCATGAGCGAAAAAAAGAACAGATATTTTAACGAACGCTTCCTGGGTTCCAGCCGGACGGTCTTGTTTGAAAAACATAAGAACCCGGAGTTACTGACCGGTTTTACCGACAATTATATTAAAATAGAAATTCCCTTTAGGCATGGCCTGGTTAATTCGCTGGCTCCTGTTTATTTAAGTTCTATAAACGCGGCAGGCGACGTCGCCGCGCGGATGGTTAGCGCCGTTTTGGTTTAAATAATCGTAAAATCAATCATTTTTTTGCAGATAACCGCTTTTCTATAAATCCCTTTTCTATTTTTGTCCGGGTTTGATCCAATATATACGGAAAATTGGCGCCGCGCAATTTCATAACTCATCATTCATCATTCATCATTTTTAAATGTATCCAGACCTCAGTTATGTTTTGCATGACCTCTTCGGGACGCCCGTCGATAACTGGACCTCGCTGGTCAAAACCTTTGGATTCTTTCTGGCGCTGGCTTTCCTGACCGCCGCCTGGTTTTTCTGGCTTGAACTGCGCCGTAAATCCGCCCAGGGCTATTTTCCAACCAGCGCCGTTAAAGGCGATAAAGGAGGAACCGTGCAGGTTTACCCGCACGACCGAGTGGGCGATATTACGATCGTGGCCGCCGTCAGCGGGTTACTGGGCGCCAAAATATTTGCGATCCTGGAGAGCGCCGAAAATATAAAAGCTTTTCTAGATGATCCTATTAGTAATTTCTTCACGGGCAGCGGGCTGGCGATCTACGGCGGACTGATCTTCGGATTCATCGGCGTTTTCTGGTTTGTTCGTAAAAAACTACGCGTTAACCCCATTTATATGATGGACGCCATTGCGCCCGCCCTGATGTTCGCATACGGGGTCGGTCGAATCGGCTGCCAACTGGCCGGCGACGGCGACTGGGGAATCGATAATCCCAATGCCGCGCCGGCAGGCTGGTTTTTGCCGCGCTGGCTCTGGTCGTTTAGTTATCCGCGCAACGTCATTAATTCCGCCGGTCATCCCCACGAACTCATTGCCGGGTTTACCGGTCATTATAATACATTCCTGACCCCGCCCGTTTATCCGACGCCCGTATACGAAATGGCCATGGCATTCGCTATAGGCGGCGTCCTTTGGGCGCTGCGCAAACAATTCCGGGTACACGGGATCCTTTTTATGGTCTACCTAATCCTGAACGGCATAGAGCGTTTCTTTATAGAGAAGATCCGGGTTAACGATAAAATTCACGCTTTGGGGCTGACATTCACGCAGGCTGAACTCATTGCGGTCTTGTTTTTCCTGACCGGCGTAGTCGGAATCATCGTTTTACAACGCCGCGGCAATCGCAACGAACCTTTTCCAGCCTATGGGTCTGCCGATCTAAACATAGAATGAGCGACAGGCAAAATATAATGAATATAAGTGGTCAGGGATCATTCCCTGCCTTTAAAAAAGCCATAGCGGGGCTTACCTGCCTGATATTTATTTTTCCCATTTACGGGCAAACCTTCGAGTTGACAGCGAAAATCAATATTAAGGCCCGCTACTTTACCACCGACGCGCTCCAAAACGTTTTTGTCGTTACCGCTGAAAATACGCTCATTAAATACGACGCTACCAGCGCGGAAGTTTTCCGTTATTCCGGAAAGATCAACGGCAGGCTTGGGGCCGTCGACGCTACCAACCCTTTCACCATTTTGTTGTACTACCCGGATTTTCAGACCCTGACTATCCTGGATCGTACCCTGAGCGAAACGGCTGCCTTCAACCTATATGATCTTGACGTGGAACAGCCCGCCGCCGTCGCTTTATCAGACCAAAACGATATTTGGATCTATGACGTCGCTTCGGCGCAACTTAAGAAATTTGTTCAGGAAGCGAATTTTTGGAAAGAGACCAGCCAGTACGGCGTACAGTTACCTACGGCGACGCCCAACCGGCTGATCGCCCGGGAGGGATTGATCTATATGAACGTTCCGGCTTCCGGCCTTTATATATTCGACCGGTTCGGCCATTTGTTCAAAACGCTCCAGCTAAAGGACGTCGAAGATTTTCAGATCGTCGAACAGGAAATCGTTTACCGGCAAAACGGCGGGTACTTCCGGTACCAGATGCAAAATTTTACGACCGTCGCGCTTACTTTGCCGCAGTCTGTTCAGAAGCCGGATCGAATTCGCATTGAAAAAAGCCGCCTTTACGTCCAAAAACCGGACGGTATTGAAATTTACGATACCCATTAAACCAAAAATGTATGCAGGAAAAATTTTCCATACCGCCGGATTTGGACAGGATTATCGGACGTTATACCGGCTCTACCAAAGGCCCGCTGGCGTTGTGCTTCGGGGCGCTCCATGGCAATGAACCGGCCGGAGCCGTCGCTTTGGAAACGCTGTTCCGGATGCTCGAAGAAGAACCCGTCAAAAATCCGGGATTTCATTTTAGCGGCCGGCTGGTCGGGCTGATCGGCAACGTCCGGGCATACCAAAAAAGCGTTCGTTATATCGATAAAGACCTCAACCGGCATTTTCCGGGGGTGTGGCGGGGCGAATCCGCTTTCCCCTTTGCTAACGCCGCCGACGCACATTCCGAAGACCTGGAAATATCGGAGTTTTTAACCGCCGTCTGGTCAGAAATCCGGGATTACCGCCCGGAACAAATCTACGTGCTCGACCTGCACACGACCTCCGCCGGAGGCGGCATTTTTAGTCTGCCCAGCGACGACCCGCAAAGCCTCGCGCTCGCCAGTTCGCTCCTCGCGCCGGTGGTTATTGGGATGATGAAAGGGATTGAGGGCGCCACGCTCCATTATTTTAATACCCGGAATATGGGCGTTCCGACCGTGGCGGTCAGTTTTGAAGGCGGACGTCACGACGACCCCTTATCCGCGCAGCGGTGTTTAGCCGTCGCTATTAACTTTTTGCGCTAT
>JBBRMZ010000019.1:0-31727 GCA_038230555.1 Chitinophagales bacterium | reverse complement strand
ACCGCCTTGCCGAAGGTAAAAAAATCGCGTTTGCACAACCGTGTCAACCGGGAGGTTTTATTAGAGCAAATGCGCAAAACGCCGGAAAAGCGCGCGACCCTCTCTTTTTACGCGTATGCCCGGATAGCCGATCCGGCGGCTTTTCGCGACGCTCTGTATTTGAAACTGGACGCGATCGGCGTAAAAGGAAGAATTTATATTGCCGGCGAAGGGATCAACGCCCAAATTTCTGTTCCCGAAGACGCGCAGCCCGCTTTTAAAGCGCTTCTATTGGAAATTGATTTCCTGCGCGACGTCCGCCTCAATTACGCGGTGGCCGACAACGGTAAATCTTTTTTTAAACTCAAAATACAAGTCCGGCCAAAAATTGTCGCCGACGGACTCGACGACGCTACGTTTGACCCTTCCGACCACGCGCCCCACCTTGACGCGAAGGCGTTCAACGCGCTGACTGACGACCCGGATACGATCGTTGTCGATATGCGAAATCATTACGAAAGCGAAGTTGGTTATTTTGAAAACGCGATCCGCCCGGACGTGGAAACTTTCCGCGAAGCGCTGCCCGTCGTAGAAAAATTATTGGAGAACGACCGAGATAAAAATATCGTCATGTACTGCACCGGCGGAATCCGGTGCGAAAAAGCGGGCGCTTATTATAAGCATCAGGGATTTAAAAACGTATTCCAACTGGAAGGCGGGATCATAGAATATGCTCGTCAGGTCAACAACCTGGGCCTGACCAATAAATTCAAAGGCGTTAATTTTGTATTTGACGAGCGTTTGGGAGAGCGAATCAGCCCGGACGTGGTTAGTCGCTGTCATCAGTGCGGCGCCGCCTGCGACGCGCATACCAACTGCGCCAACGAAGCCTGTCATCTTCTGTTTATTCAATGCCCCGACTGCGCGGCGACCCGTAATGGTTGTTGTTCGACCCAGTGCTCCGATTTTATTCAACTGCCCGAATCCGAACAGGTAGCGCGCCGGAAGACCCAAATCTTCAACGGGTCAAGATTTGGCAAAGGTCGTTTTGACCCAAACCTGATTTCAAGGGCTTAAATTAAACGACCGGCTCCTGCGCCGCTAACCGTATTTTGCGCGCGTCCATAAAACTCTGTACATATACGATCATCGCAAACGTGCAGGTCGCGATCATAATCAAAGTGCGAATACCGCTCAGCACTTCGTCGTTGCGCATGAAATTAACGAACGGTTTGATTAGGCATATCAAAATAATAAAAGTAAATATGACAACCGTATGCGCTACTATCCGGTTATTGGGGTTTTTCATTGCGTTGGTTCTGGCCCAAAAAAACACGCCCAGCGCCAGCGGCAGCAAAGCCGAGGTATAACCGTTCTCAAAAAATTCCCACGCGCTCATGGCGCTAAGGGACAGTCCGTTAATAAAATTGGCTTCGAAAGGCTTCATATAATAATGATAAGTTATGAATTATGATTTATGAGTTATGAGTTTTTACCGTAAAACCCTGAATTTTCATAAGACTGCGACAAATATAGCCGCTTAATCGTTGTAAACTTGAATAGTTTTAGACTTTTTTATCCAAAAAATTATTTCTGGGTAAAGCAAATGGCGTTTTTACCGCGACGAATTAAACCGGTTATTGTCGGAGCATGAATAAATCGCGCTTCCCGTTAAGGACGCGCTTTCCGATCCCCCAACGATAACAAATTAGCAAACAGCCTGAACGCGCCCGGAACCCCGGCGGGCAACTCCCTAAACCAAGAAAAAGCGGTGTACGTATAATACCCTTTTCCATATTTGGCGACCAGCAAACCGCCGTCGCGCGGCTTTTCATTAGGGTCGTTGCAGGAAAGAATGGCTTCATAGCGGGGATCCCATTCGCCGACAAAATTGAGGCCGCGTTCCTGCACCCAGCCGTCAAAATCTTTTTCGGTGATCTTGTTGGGTTTGTTGAGCACGTCGTTTTCCGGTTTCAGGAAGCGGACGGGCGCTTCTTCAACGGATACGCGGTCGCGGGAAAGTTTCATCGGGTAGGGACCGAGGCGATCGGTATATATTTCGGCGTTGGTGTTGTACTGTACGATGAGGTTGCCGCCGTTTTCTACATAGGACAATAATTTGGGCTGGTAGATTTTCAATTTTTCTTTGGTATTATAAGCGCGGACGCCCATGACGATGGCGTCGAACTTGTCCAGATGGTCAAAATCTTTATCGTCCAACAGTTGAACCTGGTAGCCCATTTGTTCCAACGCGCCCGGGACTTCGTCGCCTGCGCCCATGAAGTAGCCGACCAGGTTGCCCTGTTTTTTAATGTCCAGTTTGACCGCTTTGGCGGCGGCATTCATCATTACGGTCTGTGTGGGTATGTGGTCGTATTCGATCAGGCGAAACGACCGGCTGTAAGGCTTGTCGCCGACGGTAGCTACGGGCGTTATTTTTCCTTCAGCAGCGCCTTTAGGCGGATAAACCTGGAAAACAAAGGTTCTTTCTTCGTTTTTAGCGCTTAACTCAAAGTTCTCAGAGGCGGGTTCCGTCCTCCATCCGGCAGGGGTTTGAAGGGACAGCGTTCCCTGCGTTTTTTCTTTCCCGGCTTTTACGATTACGCTGACGGTTTTGGGCTGGTCGCTTGGGAACACATAGACTTTGTCGGTCAACTTCACAAAAATAGGCGGCGTGATTTCAAAAGGCCGGTAAATTTCCCCTTTCGCCGGATTAGCGTATTTGTTCACGAGATTGGACGTCCAGCGGATGGGTTCGCCGTCGATGACAAAGTCGAAAACGGCAGTCACGGCGCGCGGCGTTTCGGGCAGTCCGCGCAGCGCCTGGTTGCCGACCGTGTACATGGTCGAATTACCGGTTTCGTTCAGCCAATAGGGATTAGTAATGTTCGCGCCCGAAGGGATGGAGAACTTTATTTTAATGATTTTACGCTGGTTGTCCGGTAAAACGGCGTTCACGAAGGAATCTTTTTCGACGAGGGAAGCAGCAGCCGCTTCGGGATGTTGCGGATCGGTATATTGCACGCTCGCTTTTAGAAGGCTGACGGGAACGGCGGAACGATTGATAACTTCCAGTTGAACGTCGATTTCCTGGCCGGGCGCGGCGGAGTAATCCCTGGAGGTCGCTTCTGCAAAAATTCCGCAACACCAAACGAGGACTTTGTCTATTTCTTTCAGTTTCACAGATTTCCAGCGTCCGTCCGGCAGTGCGGCAATCATTTTCCGGGCTTTCAGCAGGTCGGGCACGCTGGCCGACGGCGCGTCGTATTTAAAATTCTGGTAAACGGATTCAAGGAGCCGGCCGATGGGGGCGCCGCCGTCCAAACGAGACCATGTAGTATTGATCCCGTCGAACACGTCCGTTTTGGGCTGCTGGTCGCCTTTCAGGTATTGTAAATATTCGTATTCCGTACCGCGGCTAGTCAGATTGCCCATGCCCTGGCTGCGGTGCATACTGCGGCTTTCGGAAGCGATCTCGCTGTTTGACTTTCCTTTTTCTGGCAGATAGACGCCCATATCGAGTTTGACCATATCGGATTTGTCCACCTGGTCAAATTTTTCCTGGCTGCCGTACATGAACCAGGTCGTGTTAAAAAACAGCCTTTTGGGCTGCCAGACCGAGGTAAGTTTTAACTGACCGGGGTAAGCGTCGGCTTTGCCCGCGAGGTCGAAGGCTTTTACGCTCAGGATGGCGGACGAAGTATGGTGGCCGTGGGTGTCGAACTCTTTTCCTGCCGGGAAACGGTTGATGATCACGTCGGGCTGTAACTGGCGAATGGCCCAAACAACGTCCGATAAAACTTCCGGTTCGTTCCAAAGGCGCAGGGTTTCGTCGGCGTTTTTAGAAAAGCCAAAATCGTTGGCGCGGGTAAACATCTGGGAGCCGCCGTCCACGCCGCGCGCCATCAGCAATTCTTCGGTGCGCAACACGCCGAGTAGTTCCGATAGTTCGGAGCCGATAAGGTTCTGGCCCCCATCGCCGCGGGTCATCGAAAGATAAATCGTGTTGAAATGCCGGTCGTTGACCATATAGCTGATCAGGCGCGTATTCTCGTCGTCGGGATGGGCGGCGACGTAGAGGACGGAACCTAAGACGTTGAGGCGTTTCATCGCTTCGTGAATATCGGCGGCGTTGGGTTTCTTGGGCGCCTGTGCGATAGCGGACAATGTTATGAAGCAAAGCATCGCAAGCGGAAGGGTATTTTTCAGCATATAGGGAAGGGCAGTTATTTTTTCGGTAAATATAAGGAAAAAACATGTAGGTTTGTTCAAGGCGCGCGGAGAACTGTTCTAATTTATGTAAGCGCTGCCTTCCAGAGAATTTCAGCGGGGATTTTATGCAAAACAAAAGCCCGGTAAAGCCAGGCTTCAAAAAGTTTCCAGATTTCGGCGGTTGTAAAACCTTTTACATCAAAAGGTTTGGTTCAACAATAAAAGAGGGCTTTGTCGCATAATTCGATCTTTCAGGCGTAGTCGCGCTTGGTTATTTGCATACGCCCGACGAGTATTTTAGTATGCGCATAAAGACGCCTGCCCAATTTATTTTATTTATTATTTGCCAAGCTATCCCTTATTTCTTTGATTTGTTCTATATTCAATTGAGTTAGTTCGGAAATAAAACCATCGTCTAACCCTTTTAATATGGCATTTTTCGCAACTCTGGTCGTTTCAGCAAGCGTAACCCGGTCCTCAGCTTCCAATTGCAGGGAGAACATTTCACTAGCTTTGACATGCAGAGAATCCAGGTACCGGTTGTAGCTGTACCGGTCATCCGGGTCAAGCCGCATCATGTCCAATACCTGGCCCGCTTCTCTGAGTCCTTTGGCTTTAAAATCGTCGCGCACTTCGCTGTTTTTGAGGAAATAGATCCATTCATCCAGTCCGTCTATGGCGACGTCGTTGAACTGGTTCACTTTAATGAGATAATATTCGGGAAAGATATCGGAAACTGTTTTTTTTAAAAAAACCTGTTTCTGTTTATCGGATAGCACCAGGACGTCCTGTTTACGGAGCCCGTGAAAAACAGTCTCGCCCTGATAGATATAATCCTCACCCTGGCCGAGGTCGAAATAAACAATATTAATAGAAATGATTTTTTTGACTTCCGTATATTTTTGACCCAACGTTAGGTTTTCTGCCAGTACTTTTGCCGCGCCGTAAGCCATTCGCTGAAAATAATCTATTTCATACGCATTTTGTATTTCGACGATGATGAGTTCATTTTTTGAATTCTGGGTAAGTATATCCACGCGATTATACTTATCGCCTTCGGTATCCTGGTTGCTTTCGCTTTCCAGTATTTTCTCAATGCGAATATCGTCGCGGAGTAATTCGCTCAAAAATCCTTCCAGAACCGCGAAATTAGCTTTATTACGGAGTAGTTTTTTTACCGCCCAATCAAACCGGATAAGTTGCTTGCTCATGATTTTATTCCTTTTATCTCTCAACAAAGTTAAGCAGATTTTGCTACGCAGGTTCTATAAACGTTGCTTCATCGCCTCGTACAAAATAATCCCCGTTGCCACAGAAACATTATAGGAATCCGACGTTCCGACCTGCGGAATGACAAAACCAGCGTCGGCCTGACGGATAAACGCCCGGTTGACTCCCTCGTCTTCTGAACCGATGAGAATAGCGGTAGGGCGCGTAAAATCCATTTCATACAGGGGCTTTTCTGCGCCCAGATGACTGGCGAGGACTTGTACGCCCGATTGTCCCAAATAATCCATTACGTTGGAGATGCTGCGCTCGCGGCAAATCCTGATTTTACTAAGCGCGCCAGCTGACGCCTTCATAGCGTCGCCATTGATGGCGGCGGAACCTTTTTCAGGAACCACAATCGTATGCACGCCCGCGAGTTCGGCCGTACGGGCGATGGCGCCAAAATTGCGCACGTCGGTGACGCCGTCTAAAATCAGCAGTAAAGGGACTTCATTTTTAAAAAATATTTCCGGCAGGATGGTTTCCAGCCGGTGATAGGGAATCAGCGCAAGCATGCCGACCACGCCCTGGTGATTTCCGCCCCGCGCAATTTTAAGAAGAACTTCTTTGGGGAGGATGGAAAGCGGGATTCCGTGCGCTTTGGTTATTTTGCGGATTTCGATCTCGACCACCCCTGTCAGTCCCTGCTGCATGAGGATCTTCTCGAATTGTTTGCCTTCTTTAACTGCGTCCACGATGGGATGCACGCCGTAGATCAATATATTTTCTCCCTGTTCCATGCGTTTTTATATGACGATCAGAATTTTGTCGTTTATATTTACGCTTTTTAAGCGTTCGACGCGCAAAGATACGATTGCGCTCCGTATATTAGATAGCTTAGAATAATTAGCCGATAGAAGTTAGCCCGTACTTTATTGACAATAATTGTATCGTCGCGTATTTATAAAAAACATGTCGCGTTTTTTTAAAATAGTCGCTACACAAAACGCTTTTTATTATTTTACTTATTTCTGACATACCGGACGCATCTGTTTTCCGGTTTTTGTCGTCGTAGTTTTGAATGGTAAGCCGTTCAGCAAATAAAAAAACGAATGCTTTTCCGCTTAAAGGAACTCAAAAGTATCCATTGTCAATGATTTATTAACAATCAATCATATGTTGGCTAATAGCTAACAGCTAACAACTTTCAATAGCTCTATGCGAAGAAGTATTACTTACACCCTGACGGCCGTTTTTTTGTGCGCTACTTTTTTCCAGGTTTTTGGCCAAACCGGAAGCCGGGAAAAGGCGAATCCTGCCGCAACTGCGGCTCTGCAATATTTAAAAAGCAAACAAGCCGAGTGGAAACTGACGGACCAAGACGTTAATCAGGCGACAGTTCAATATCAATATTCTACTGCGCACAACGGTTTGACGCATGTTTATCTCATCCAGCGCAATTTTGGGATCGAACTCTACAACGGGATAGTCAACGTGAATGTGACTGATTCCAATACAGTTCTTTCGGCGGGTAACCGGTTTATGACGGACCTGATGAATTCGGCCAACACGACGACGCCGGTGTTGAAACCGGAAGACGCCGTTCAAAAAGCCGCCGAACATCTAAAACTTACTTTTTCTCCGCTTACCCTGAAAGAACAAATCTCAGACAAGGAGATGGTTTTTGAAAAGCCGGCTTTTTCCAACGAGCAGATCCATGTAAAACTGCGGTATCAGAAAATCAACGAGACGTCGGCGCGCTTGGCTTGGGACCTCGATATAGACGCCGTCAACGGAGACAATCACTGGAGTTTCCGGGTGGACGCGGTGGACGGCCGCATTTTGAGCAAAACCAACTGGACAAAACAGGATAACCTTCATTCCGAGAATTATAAAAGGCCAGAAACCAATTGCGCGCCAACGAGCGCGACGGCCCTTTCTCCCATCGGCGTTCTGACGGGGCTGGGAACTTACGACGTTTTTGAATGGCCGCTGGGTAGTCCGGGCGAAGGGGCCCGGACGATGGTCACGAATCCCGGCGATCCGCAGGCGTCTCCTTTTGGCTGGCACGATACCAACGGCGTCGCCGGGCCGGAATATACGATCACCCGCGGAAACAATGTATGGGCTTTTTTAGATTGGAAAGATACGAATACCTCTTCAGGAGACGAACCCAACGGCGGACCCGCCCTGAACTTTGACGCGCCTTTTTTCCCGAACGGCGAGCCGGATACGAACCGGCAGGCGGCTACTATCCAGTTGTTCTATGCCAACAACATGATGCACGATTTTTCCTTCAAATACGGTTTCGACGAAGCGTCCGGCAATTATCAACAGACCAATTATACCGGTCAGGGGAAAGGGAACGACTATGTGAAAGCCAACGCCCAAAACGGCGCGAAGCTAACCGACGGAACGCACCTCAATAACGCCAATTTTACCGCCCCGCCTGACGGACAAAATGGGCGAATGCGAATGTACTTGTGGCAGGGTAGCGGAAATGGCCTATTTCTGCACGTGACCGCGCCTGCGGCGGTTAAGGAGGACGTCCTGACAGGCGGGGCGAGTTTTGGACCGGTCATTTGTAATGTACCCGTCAGCGGCGATGTCGTTATAGTGAAAGACAGCGCCGGGAATACGCTGGGTTGCAATATTACAAACGACCTGACCGGTAAAATTGCCTGGATCGACCGGGGAACCTGTTTTTTTTCAGATAAAGTCCTGAACGCGCAAAACAGGGGCGCTATTGGAGTTATTGTAGCTAATAATGTAAACGGAATCCTGACCATGGGCGGTTCCGGCACAAGTCCGGCGCTGGTTAAAATCCCTTCCGTACTGATCTCAAAAAGCGACGCCGATCTGCTTCGGCCTTATATTGGCGCCGGATTAAAAGTTTCCATCTACGATCCTTCATCTTCCTCCTGCGCCACCAAATTGGACGGCGATTTCGACAATACCATAACCGCACACGAATATACGCATGGTATTTCTATCCGACTCACCGGCGGGCCTCAAAACAGTAGCTGTCTCGAAAATGCCGAGCAAATGGGCGAGGGCTGGAGCGATTTTATGTCGCTGGCAGTAACGGTTAAAAACGGCGACGCGGGGGCGACTGCGCGCGGAGAAGGCCCGTACGTTGTGCGGGAGGGAAGGAACGCAGTAGGAATCCGGCAATATCCGTATTCGACCGATATGGCCGTCGATCCGCACACGTATGACGATATTATCCTTACTCCCGAAGTCCACGATCTGGGCGAGACTTGGACCACGGTTCTTTGGGATATGTACTGGGCTTTTGTAGGGCAGTATGGTTTCGACCCCAACGCGCGGAATACAAAAAGCGGCAACGGCAAAGCCGTACAGCTGGTGATTGACGGGATGAAATTACAGCCTTGCGGCCCCGGTTTTCTGGATGGGCGCGACGCCATCCTGGCTGCCGACCGGGCCGATAATGCGGGAGCCAACCAATGCCTGATCTGGAGCGTTTTTACCCAACGAGGAATGGGTTATTACGCTAGAGAAGGCAGTTCCGACCGCACCGACGACAATACGGAGGATTTTACGCCCAACCCTTTTTGCTCCAATAAATTGCAAATGACAAAAACGAGTACCGACCTCATCAATCCGGGCGACGTTTTTACGGACACTATTCGCGTAGTCAATTTTAAAGGAACGGCGGCGTCGAACATTGTTGTTATCGATCAAATTCCCGCGAACGCGACCTATGTGGCAGGGTCTTCTAATATTCCTGGAACTGTAGTATCGGGCACAGGTATTACTTTTACCGTGCCTACCCTCAATCCCAATGATACGTTGAAGATCATTTATAAACTTAAATCGGATCCGGCCAAACGCTCGATCGCCCAGTTTTTGGATAATATGGAGAACGGTCCCGGTAATTGGCGGGCAGATAGTGTTAAAAATTCCAACCAGTGGCAATTATTAGACGTAAAATACCATTCTCCCACGCATGGGTGGGTGGTCGGCAGCCCTGTAAACACCCTGGCGTCCGATCAGGCGTTGACGCTGGTCAAGCCGCTAAAAATTTCGGGAACGCAGCCTGTACTCCGCTTTTACCAAAGCTACCTGACCGACGCCGCCGAGGACGGGCTATTGGTCCAAATCTCTACCAACGCAGGTTCTACCTGGTCGGACTTGGGGGATAAGATTTTTAAAAACCCTTACCGGGGCGTAGTCCGGGCCCAAACATTTGCCACCAACGTTGCCAAACAAAAAGCATTTTGGGGAACGACTAACAATCAGTGGCAGCCTGTGTACGCTGACCTGAGCGCTTATTCAGGGCAAAACGCGCAATTTCGATTCCGTTTTGCTAGCTCGGACTCTTCCGGCGCGAATTATTATACTAAAAACAGCATCTATTTTATCGACGACGTTTCGGTGATGGATATGGCAAATTATAACGGAACCGCCCGGCTGCTTACCGGTCAGGGCGATACGGCGACGGCAACCGGTCTTGCGCGCGGCACGATTGTGGAGCCGACGCTGGTCACGCCGACACTCGATTTGCATCCTGAAAAATTCTCCATCGGCGTTTACCCCAATCCGGCGCGCGACCTGTTGAATATCAGCATTCCGGGGCTATCTTCCGACAAGGCGGATATTCGCATTTTCAATGTGGCGGGCGTAGAGTTATTCTTGATGAAAACGAGTGCGAATAGTTTGATACCGGTAAATATGGCTGATTTTCCGACAGGCGTCTATTTTGTCAAGGTACAAACCGATCAGGGAAGCGCCATTGAAAAAGTAGTGAAACAATAAGACTGAAAAGGGACGAGTTATGAGTTATATTAAAAATATAACGCTTTAGTTAAGCTCTATAGCGCTTATCTATTTCGACAGAAAAATCAAAAAGGGGCGTCTTTAATTTTGCAAAAAATTAAAGACGCCCCACCTGTTTTTTCCCGCGCGCAGTGTGCAAATGCGTACGATAGTGGAGTAAAAATTTTAATACAACCTATTTCTTTTTAGTATATAATACCGATTTTCCGTCAAAGATGATTTTAAAACCCGTAGGCGCGCCCATTGCGTCAAACTGGAACTCCACCAGTTGATCCGAGAATTCGCGGATACGGAAAGTATTGTTCTTATAAGCGTCGAGGTGTTGCGGCGGCGCGGTTTTGAACATGAGTTCGTTTGATGCTGCGGCCACTTCAATAGCGCCGCCGTCCAGCTCATATCGTCCCGTTAAAGTCTTTAAAAAGTTTGCGTCGGTCAGCCGCGCGTCCGCTTTTTTAGTAAAGACCACTTCTTTTTCATCCATACTGATCAGCGCCTCCTGCACGTCGCCCTGCGCGTCCAGGTTAAACCGGACGGACGTTTTCCCCTCTATCTCGTCGTCGGGAGAAACAAAACGATCATAATGATAATGGCTAAGCGGCAGGCTGGTATTATTGAATGTATAACTCAGCGCTCCATTTTTATTGGCGATGAGCAGCTTGCCGTAAGCGGCGTCTTCATAAACGCCCGCGTAATCAGCCAACGGATGCGAGGGATGCGTGTTCGGGACGCGGTCGACGTCCGGTTTCGACCGGGCCTCGCGGTCGGTTTTCTTACCCTCCAGGTAGTTCTTCAGGTTCCGGTCGCTCCAGGGGGTTACCGTCAGACCTAATATTTTATCGTACACCGTATTGGAAATAATGCCCGGCAGGCTGGATACATGCGCGCCGTTGGTGAAAACAATGACGCCAACGCTGTCGGCGGGCATAAAAGAGATACTGGAATATATTCCGCCGATGGCGCCTCCGTGTCCGGTCAGGTAATGCCCTTTGTAACTGGAAGTTCCCCGTCCCATACCGTACATAGAATTTAGGACCTCAAAATATTTATCCGGCACGGACGCCGTAGGGATAGCGGGCTGCATAGTCTCCTTGATGGTCGAAGCCGGGATCACCTGGACGGTCTCGTATTTGCCTCCGTTCATTTGGGCGATCAGCCAATGGGAAAGATCGTTGATGCTGGAAATGATGGCGCCGGCGGGGCCTAAACCCTGCTGCTTGGTATAGAAAGGGTAGGGGAGTAAAATATTGGTATCCCGCTTTTCGTAATAGGGCGCCATGAAATCCGGTTGTTTTTCCATGTCTTCCGTCACAAACATGGAATGGGACATATTCAACGGTATAAAAATCTTTTCCGTCACGAACATTTCCCAGGGTTTCCCGGATAGATATTCCACAATTTGCCCCGACGCGGCATACATCAGGTTATTGTATAAAAAGCCCTGGCGCAGCGGGATGCTCGGCTCCAGGTATTTGATCCGGTCGAACATTTCCTGGCGCGTAAAATCTGATTTATACCAGATCCCGTCGTGCCGGGAAATGCCGGTGCGGTGGGACAGCATATCGCGGATGGTGACGTTGGCGTTCAGTTCGTCGTTGAAGAACTGAATCTGCGGGACGTATTTTTTAATGGGTTTATCCCAGTCCAATTTTCCTTCGTCCACCAAAAAGCCGATGGAAGTGGCCGTAAACAATTTTGTATTGGAGGCAATTTGGAAAAGCGTGTTGGCCGTCACCGGAAGTTTTTTTTCTATATTCCGGTAGCCGTACCCTTTGGCAAAGATCAGTTTGCCCTTAACGACGATCCCGACGCCGCAACCGGGGACGTTCCAATCTTTTAGGATCTTTTCAATAATAGGATCAATGCCCTGGAGGTTTTTTTCTAGGTTGATTTCCTGTGCGGCGCTATGGATTCCGGTTAACAGTTGGACGCAAAGCAGGAGGCAGATGAATTGGATGGTTTTCATTTTATATTATTTATTATTCTTCGTAAATGTAAAAATAAAAAATGAACCTTCAAAAAAATATAAAAAAAGGGGCGGTACAAACTTGTACCGCCCCTAATTATTTTAAAACAATAAGAGATTACTTCCCGTCCCCCAACTGCTCTTTTAATTGAGCCAAACCTTCGAGATCGCCCAAAGTAGATTTCTCTACGTTGTTTTGGGTCGTTTCTACGGCTTTGCGGGTTTCCTGTTCTTCGGCGTCTTTATCTTTGCGCACGGCGTCGTCGGCTTCGCGTTTTATATCTTCAACGTAGCGGGCGTGAGAAACCAAGACGCGCTTATCGTCCGGGTTGAACTCGATGACTTTGAACATCAGTTTATCGCCGACTTCCGGGTTGGAGCCGTCCTCTTTTTTCAATTGCTTGATCGGAGAGAATGCTTCGAGACCGTAAGCCAACTGCACGATGGCGCCGCGGTCGTCTTTACGCAGGATCGTTCCCTCGTGATAAGAACCGGTCGGAAAGACCGTGGAGAAATTTTCCCACGGATTATCTTCGATCTGCTTATGACCGAGCGACAACTTGCGGGAGTCTTTATCAACGTCAAGAATAACGACTTCTATTTTGTTACCGGATTTGGTGAACTCGTTCGGATGCGCGTAGCGTTTGGTCCAGGACAGGTCGGAAATATGTACCATGCCGCCGACGCCCGGAGCCAGCTCCACGAAAACGCCATATTGGGTAATGTTTTTGACTTCGCCCAAATGTCTGCTGCCAACCGGAAATTTATCGAGGACTTCCATCCACGGATCGTTCGTCAGTTGTTTGATGGAAAGGGACATTTTGCGATCGTCGCGGTCAATGGTGACAACTTTGGCTTCCACTTCCTGGCCCACTTTGAAAAATTCTTTGGCGTTGATCGGCTGATTACCCCAGGAAACTTCAGAAACGTGTACCAAGCCTTCTACGCCCGGTTTGATCTCTACGAAAGCGCCGTAATCTTCAATATTAACAATTTTCCCTTTGATCACAGAATCGACCGTGATGGTTGGATCCAACACTTCCCACGGATGCGGTTGTAATTGTTTCAGACCCAGGGAAATACGTTTTTTGTTCTCGTCAAAGTCCAGTACGACCACGTTGAGTTTTTGGTTCATGTGGAGCGCCTCGCTAGGATGAGAAATACGTCCCCAGGAAATGTCGGTAATATACAGCAACCCGTCAACGCCGCCCAGATCTAGGAACGCGCCAAAGTCGGTGATGTTTTTAACCGTACCTTCCAATACCTGACCTTTTTCAAGACCCGCGATAATGTGTTCGCGTTGTTCCGCCAAATCGCTTTCGATAAGCGCTTTATGAGAAACAACGGCATTCTTAATGGTTTCGTTGACCTTAACGACTTTGAACTCCATGATTTTACCGACATATTGATCGTAATCGGCAATGGGTTTGATGTCGATCTGCGAACCCGGTAGGAAAGTTTCCAAACCGCCGGTATCGACGATGAGGCCGCCTTTGGTTTTGCTGATGACCTGTCCGCGAATAACGGTTCCGTTCTGGAAAGAATCCAAAATGGCCTCCCACGAGCGCAATAATTTTGCTTTCCGGCGGGACAGCACCAACTGGCCGTGTTCGTCTTCCTGCGATTCGACATAAACGTCGACATAATCGCCGATCTTCAGATCCGGTATGTCGCGGAAATCAGATAAGGCGACTAAGCCGTCGGACTTGGCGTTGATGTCCAGCACGACGTCGCCTCCGCTGACCGCTGAAACGCGGCCTTTCACGATGGCGTTGGCGGCTACCGAATTGAGGGTAGCGTCGTAGTTTTTGAGCATCGACGACCGTTCGTCTTCTGAATAAGCAAATTCATTTCTTTTGCCTTTCGACCAGTCAAAATCGTCGTGCGCGGCGCCCAAAACAGGGGCTTCCGGCTCGAGCATCAGGTCTATTTCTTCGTCTTCGTCAGGCTGTTGGGCTGTTTCACGCGGATCGCGGCGGCGGTCCTGCTGCTGGTTGCGGTTGCGGTCCTGCTGATTGCGGTCGCGGTCTCCGGCGGCGCGGGGCGCTTTGGTTTCTTCCGGCTTTGCTGCGGGAGCGGTCGTTTCAGCCGTTGCAGTTACAGGCGTCGGCTCGGCGTTAGCGACTGCCTCCTGATAATCCACTATTTCCGCCTGGGCGGCCGCTTCTGCGCGGACAACGTCCTGAGGAGCCGTATGAACGACGTCTTTCTGAACGATCTCTTCAGCCGGTAATAAGGTATTTTCTACGATGGGTAAGGCGGCGGTTTCAGCGGCGGCTGCGTGAACGCTTTCGCCAACGGGTATCGACGCATGTTCGGCGACGGTTTCAGCCGTTTTCACTTCTTTAGAATGGGTTTCTTCGGCGGTACTGGTCGCTGTTTGCTCTTCTTCGATCATGAGCTTTCTGTCTTTTTTTAGTGAAATAATTCGTTTGTATCAAGCCCAAACGTTCCGGCTGCAAATGAGGGCGCAAAGGTAGTTATTTTCTTTTAATGTAGAAAATCTTTTAGGGGAAAAGAACGGGGCGAACAGATCAATCATCTGTTCGCCCCGTCGTAATTTTGTAGCGAATCCGGTTTACATCCATTTACCGATAAAATGGCGGAACTCCATTTTTAGTTCGGCAAAAACCTGCTGGTAGCGGGTCGCTTTTTTTTCTAACTCTTTATGGTTTTGTAAGGAAATATGTTCGGCGTCCGGGTTGCTCATCGCCATGCGGGCCATCGAACGGTCGGCCTCGTTGAGTTCGTGCAACAGTTCGTCCGCCGTTTCTTTTTGAGCAATGAAGTCGTTTTGAAAACGCTCCACGCCCGCGCGGGCGTCGTGGTCGGTATTTTTAGCCTCCACTTCGGCTAATTCCTTTTCAAAGATCGGGATTTCGTCTTTAAATAAAGCGATTGCGCTTTTCCATTCAATGATTTCGCCGTGCAGGTCGGTCGTCTTTTTTTTATGGTCCATTATTTTTATAAGTAGCAAAAAGTAAAATAAATCTTTCTAATAAAATTTGAATTTAATGCAGGACGCCGTCCAGCACGTCGGCATATTCGGTATGCCGCTTAAAAGTCGCATTGGCAAAAGGACATAAGGGATCAATCTTTATGCCTTTTTCCCGCGCGAATTTTACCGCGGCCCCGATGAGTTGACCTCCGACGCCGCGCCCTTCATATTGAGCGGGAACTTCCGTATGTTCGATCACTATTTTTTCTGGGGAAGCGTAATGATAGACCATTTTTCCCATCAGGACGTCCACGCCTTCAATGGCGTCAAAAACGCCATGTTTGCCGTCGTCCCATCTTTTAATATCCACGAGGTATCAGATTAGTTGAGAAACGATTCACCCGGCAAAAGCCCGCGATGAAAATGTAGAAAAAGATAATTGTGCTTTGGCAACCAGCGGATTGAACGGGTTGCCGTTCAGGATCAGCAAATAGCAGCCCGCAGAAGATAACAGGAAATCTGCGATAAGGTTCTGACCGTCGAAGCGATAAACGCCGCGAAAATGATCTGCTACGGGCAACCCTGCGGCGGCGCAAACGCCCATGGCGCGGCGCAGCGCTTCCGCCATATCCGAAGGCGACACGCCTCCAATCTGTTCTGTAATCTCCGACGCGTAAAAGCGTAAAGCTGGACGCGGATGGCGGCGTTCGGATAAAATCTCTTCGAGGTAGTCATAGATTGCGAGCATAGCCGGAAAATTTAAACGGTTTGTTTTTCCCGCAGCCCCGCTAATTCGCGGAAACGGGTTTTTTCTTCTTCGGTCAGGTTTTTAGGCAGGGCAATGTTTATTTTGGCGTATAGATCGCCAAATTCAGTGTCGCTCCCATATTTCGGCATACCCAACCCTTTGAGCCGCAACGCGACGCCGTTCTCGGCGCTTTCTTTAATCCCAACGCTTTTGACCCCGTGCAGGGTTTTCAGGTTGACTTTTCCGCCCAGGACCGCCGTATACAAATCGACGTTTAGCGCGCAACGCAGGTCGTCGCCGTCGCGTTCAAACGACGGGTCTGGTTTTATATGAATAGTAATGTATATATCGCCAGGTTTACCGTTCGCGGGGGCCGCGCCGCCTTTTTCCTTGACGCGGATTTCCTGTCCGTCTTTGACGCCTCGTTTAAGCTTAACGGAAATACTTTTGCCCTCGACGTCGAAGACTTGAGAGGTTCCGGCAAAAGCCTGCTCCAACGATATCTGCCAGTCGGTACGATAATCTACTCCGCGGGAAGACCGGCCTGCGCCTGCGCTTTTACCCTGACTGCCGCCAAAACCGTTTCCGAACATCCCTTCAAAAAAGCCTTTAAAGCGGTCGTCGTCGGCAAAATCTTCTGCGTTAAAAGTTTGCGACCTGCCGCCGCCCTGGAATGGGGCGCCTCCGCTTTCGTTCGGACCGCGCATGTGTTCCCAATTCTCGCCGAACTGGTCGTATTTTTTTCTTTTCTCGGGATCGGACAGTACGTCGTTTGCCTCGTTGATCTCTTTAAATTTTTCTTCGTTGTTTTTAGTCCCCTGGTTCTTATCGGGATGATATTTAACGGCAAGTTTCCGGAAGGCTTTTTTGATTTCGTCGGGCGTAGCCGCTTTGCTTACGCCCAGCACTTTATAATAATCTTTAGCAGCCATACAATGAATGAACGGTTAAATCGCGCGGGCGAACGAGGCGCTCCGCGACGGTTGTTGGATAAACAGGATTGAATGAAGCTTCGACGCCTGTCAGGCGCTGATCGCAGAAATGAAAGGGTCGCTTCCGTTTAAATTGTAATACAAAAACCGGCTGAAAAAGGTTTCCTTAATATACGGGTTAAAAGAATAAGCGGACGCTTTTATTTTCGAATTAATTTCCGCCCGGATGCAGCCCGCTCGGTACGGACGCTGGGATGATCTTATCAAAAGAAACATCATCCAAAGAAGTTAAGAAAGCGATAATAGCGTCCCCTTGATGGTCGTCCAGTCCGCGAAGTTTCGGATCCAGTTGGTTGTTGGAAACATTCGTATTTTGGAAGCGTCCTTTCCCGACGTTATCATAAAAAGTAATAACGTCGTCGAGGGTCTGTAGAGCGCCGTTGTGCATATAAGGCGCCGTCAGGTTCAGATTTCTAAGCGTGGGCGTTCTGAAAGCATAGACAAAGAAATGAGCGTTCTTTTGAAGAAAAAAGAATGAATCATGGAAACGACAAAAAGACGGGCTTACCTTGCGCGCTTCATAAAATTTCTATCCCTTCCGCAATCTCGTCGTTCGCATTGGCAATCACCTGATCCCCCGCCTGCAAAGCGCCATAAATTTCCACTTTGTCGGCAGAGGACGCGCCCGTCCGGACGTCCACTTTGACGGTTTTATGGTTGCGGACGGCCATCACATATTTCCGTTCCGTCGACGTCACCACCGCCGATTTGGGCGCGTAAAGCGCGTCGGGATTTCCTTTGGAGTATAAGGTTATATCTGCATACATGCCCGCCGACAGCCGCCCGTCGGGATTTGGCACGTCGACCTCCATCCGCTCGTTCCGGAACTGCGGGCTGACGTTCATGGACTTCCGGGCGATGAAGCCGGTCAACCGTTTCCCCGGCACGGCGCTTACATAAAAAGAGACGGTATCCTTATTTTTCAGATTAGCGGCAAGGCCTTCCGGAATATCTGCCTGTAAACGAAGGCGGTCGATCTGTTTTAATTCAAGCATTGGCTTATCGCGGACGGCGGCGCTCACTAAAGCGCCCGGATGCACGTTTCGCTCCGTAATAACGCCTGAAAAGGGAGCCGTTACTTTCAGATAGCCCAACATGGTCTGTTGCATTTGCCAGTTGACTTTCTCCGCGTTCCAGACGGCGCTGTCCGCTTCGATTTTGGCGCGGACGGTCGAAAGCTCCAAAGGAGACACGGCGCCCGCCGTACGGGAAGCGTCGAACAAACGGTTGAAACGTTCTTTGTCAATGGAAAAATCTGCTCCCGCTTTAGCGTATTTTTCTCTGGCCTGCGCGACCGCCTGATCTAATTCAGGCGCTTCAAGGGTCATCAGGACGTCGCCCTGCGCAGTCCGCGAACCAATATCTACCGAAACAGTTTTTACATACGCGTTGACTTTTGGAAAAATGCTGACTTCCTGGTACGCCGCTAATTGCGCGGGAAGTTTTACAGCGCTGGCTACGCCGCCTTTTTCGACCGTCGCCAGTTGATATTTTGGCGCGGTAGGTTTATTTTCTTCCTGTTTTTTTTCTTCTTTATTGGAAGAACAGGCGTTCAGCAGGACGGTTATAAAAAAAAGAATGACAGGATATTTCATAATGGCTGATTTACTATCTAAATTGTAATAGACGATCGTATTATTTTCTAATTCACTGAAAACCAATAAATTATGCAATTAAGCCTAATAACTAACGGCTGATAGCTGACGGCTGATAGCTGATAGCTACTCATTAATTAGAAGATTCGGGCAATAAGGATACAGACTCGAAAGACGCTTTTTGTCGTATCCAGCCATAGACCAAAGGGACAATACATAATGCGGCAAAAGTGGAAGCAATCAGACCGCCAATCACGGCCCGACCCAAAGGCGCGGACTGATCGCCCGCCTCACCCAGACCGCTCGCCATAGGAATCATGCCCGCAATCATCGCAAGGCTGGTCATGAGGATCGGACGCATACGAACGCCGGCGGCAACGGTGGCCGCGCGGAATGGGTCTTTATAAACGAGTCTTAAATTTTCCGCATTGGTCACGATCAGTAAAGCGTTGGCGACAGATACGCCGACCGACATGATGATCCCCATATAAGATTGCAGGTTCAGCGTGGACCCGGTCGCCAGCAACATCAGCAAGGCGCCCAGCAAAACCGACGGGATGGTCGACAAAACGACTACCGCCAACGGGAAAGATTGATAGCTTGCGGTCAATAACAGCAAAATAACGACGATAGCGACCAGCAAGCCGTTTTGTAAGGAACTAAAGGTTTCAATCAGTAAAGAAGACATGCCCCGGACGTCGGCAACCATCCCTTTGGGCGGAGTTCCTAAACTGGCCAGCGCCTTTTGGACGTCGGCGGTGGCAGTCCCTAAATCTTTTTTATATATATTGGCGCTGACGGTCAAAAACCTGCGCGGCCCGCTTCGGTCGTATTCGCCTGGTAAAGTATCTATGGAAAATTGGGCGACGTCGGACAATACCGGTCTTGCTTTTCCTTTCACCAGCGAAATAGATTGTAATTGTTCGAAAGAATTCATCAGATATTCAGGAACCTGTACCTGCACCTGATAAGTGTAAGCCGCTTTGGTATCCAGCCATTGCACTTTTTCGGTAAAACGACTCGAAGAAGTCGCGTCGGTGATACTTCTCGCTACCTCGCTCAGATTTAAACCCATTTGCGCAAGGCGGAAACGATCAAGATTGATTTTGTAGGTTGGAAAATGTAAAGGTTGCACTATCTGCACGTCCCGCAAGTAGTTGATTTTTGCCAGATTATTGATGAGACGGGCGCTAAAAGAAGTCAGGTCGGCAAAGTTTTTTCCCGCGACCCTGACTTCGATCGACGTCGACGCTCCCTGGGCCATTATTTTTTCCGTCAATTCGATCGGTTCGAAAGAAATCCTGATTTGGGGAAACGCCGTCAAAATATTCTTCCGAATTTTTTCTTTCAATTCATCCAGATTGGACCGAAAACGTTCGTCTATATTTACCTGCATCAGGGCTTCATGGGTTCCGCTGTTAAAAATATACAGGTTGCTGGAACCATAACTGCTGGGCACCAAACCAACATAAGCGGAACTAATAGAAATATTTCCATTGACGGTGGAATCAATAAGCGCCAGTATGCTTTTTGTATCGCGCTCCGTTTTTTCCAACCTGGTTCCATCCGGTTCTTTGATCCTTACCTGCAATTGCCCGTTATTGGATTTTGGTAACAGGTCTTTACCGATCCCTGTAAAACACATCCATGTAAGACCCAGGGAAAATAAAAGATAAGCTGAAACGATCCATTTCCGAGCGCGCATATTGCGCTTCAACCATTTTTCCAACCTGATTTTAAGGCGTTGCATCAAGCCATTCTCTTGCGGATGATTTTTATCCTGATCGGCGTGATGGTTGATTTCGTTGATTTCTTTTTTATCCAATGCCAATCCTGCATGGGCATGCGGCGCGTTGTGACGGTATTGAAACATTTCTTCTTTCAGCGTCCAGTTGGCTATAACCGGCACTAAGGTTTGGGTGGCGATGAACGAAAAGATCATGGCAAAACCAATCGATAAAGACAGCGGCAGGAACATGGCTTTGGGTACGCCCGTCATCACGAACGACGGCGCAAAAACGGCGAGGATACATATCAGGATCAGGAATAAAGGAAAAGAAATTTCTTCGCAGGCGTCCAGAATAGCCTTCTTTTTTGTCTTATTCATTTCCAAATGTTGATGAATGTTTTCAATGGTCACCGTCGCCTGGTCGACGAGGACGCCAATGGCTAAAGCCAAACCGCTCAGGGTCATGATATTGACGCTTTGTCCGAATAGTTTTAAACACATCACGCTGCATAATATGGCCACCGGAATCGTAATCACCACCACGAGGCTACTCCGCCAATCTCTCAAAAATAATAAGACCATTAGTCCGGTGAGCAGAGCGCCCAGGACGCCTTCCGTCGTCAGGCTTTTAACGGCGTTGATAACAAACACCGATTGGTCAAATTCATAACTCACGTGGACGTCGTCCGGCAGCAAGCTGTTCATTTCGGGCAGCTTCTTTTTCAACGCTTGTACCACCGCCCAGGTGGACGCCTCCGCTGTTTTAACGACGGGGATATAGATGGAACGCTTTCCATTGATCAGGGCATAATCCACCGTGACGTCGGTAGCGTCCGCAACAGTCGCAATATCATGCATAAATACGGTAGAAGATCCATTGGCGACAACCGGTATATCTTCGAATCCGCTTACCTTTTCTTCCAGGGAGTTGAGGGTGGTTACGTACATCATGCTATCCATCCTTAAATTGCCCGAGGGAGTGATGGTATTATTTTTTGTAATGGCCTCCACAACCTGGTCGGGCGAAATATTGAAACGACGTAATTTTTCCGGATCGACGCTGACCACTACCGATCTTGAATTTGCCCCAAATGGCGGAGGCGCGGACAATCCGGAGACCGTCGAAAACATGGGGCGTACGCGCGTGACCGCCAGATCGTAGATTTCTTTCAAGGATTTAGTCGGGCTTTTAAAGACCAGTTGGCCTACCGGAAGGGAAGACGCGTCAAAACGCAAAACCTGCGGCGGCAAGGCGCCAGGCGGGAAAAACTTCGCCGCGCGGTTCACCTGGAGCGCCACCTGAGCGGAAGCTTCAGACATATCTGTTCCTTCATAAAAAGAAACCTTAATGAGCGTTAGCCCCTGTACATTTTTGCTCTCCATATTTTTTATGCCGTTCACATACAGGAACTGATCTTGCAAACGCGTGGCAAAAAAACCTTCCATCTGTTGCGGACTCATACCGCCATAAGATTCGATGACGTAAATGGTAGGCAAATTCAACTTAGGGAAAATATCTATAGGAATGCTGACGAGCGCCATAATAGAAAATAAGACCAGTCCTATAAAAAGTACTAAAATGGTAATGGGCGATTTCAACGCTAAATGAACCATACTCCCTATTTTATTGATTGAATGAATGGAATGAGCGTACCGGTGGACGAGGCTTTATCCAACTGCGCCAGGTACCAGTCGCTGACGGTTTCTATATAATCTGTTTGAGACCGGTAGAGTACAAAGGAGGCGTTGGTCAGGTCGATCAGGGTGATGAGGCCGGCTTTGTATTGCGCGGTTTTTTGATCGAACACCGCCTGTGCCGCCTGAAGTTGTATGGGCAGCTCCGACAAATTGGTCTGCGCCGTTTGGATGGCGTTTTCGGCCCGTAAGGTCGCCGAACTGAGCGATAGCGCCTGTTGCCTCGCTTCTAAATCGCCCGCCTGAATCTGGAATTGGCCGACGGCCAATTTGTCGCGGGTAGTTAAACCGCTTAAAAAATTGTAGACAAATCCTACGCCGAAGACGTAATTGTATCGTTGATAGCCCAGACCGGTCGTTAAATCTTTAAACTGATCGTTGTATTGAATGCTGGAACCCCTCGCCGAAACGCTTCCTTCCAGCATGATCTTTGGAAGAAAACTTTTTGCGATCAAATCCTGACCGGATCGCAGCGCCTCGTTTCTTTTGAGATAGAATTCCAGTTCCGGGTTATGCAGCGAATCGACCGGAAAGTTGGGAACGGAGGGTTGCGACTGAATAGAAGCGTTGGATAAAGAATCGGCTTCCCATTGTCGCGCTTCGATCCCGGTCAGGAAAGCAAGGCGTTGTTTGAGGTCGCCTATCCTGCCGGCAGTCTGATTGAAACTGATACGCGTCCGCGATAACTCCGCTTTTGCCAGCGAAGAATCGGCCCCTGCATTGAGGCCGCTGGCTGTGAGCGCCTGGATGATCGTAAAAATGCTTTGGTACCGCCGGATGTTTTGCCGGTCCGCGTCCAACTGGTACTGGTTTTTTAACAAATTGAAATATAGCCTGGCAACTTCCGCTTCGAGGAGATATTCCTCGCGGTTCAAATCGGCGTATTGCAGGCCGACGTTCGCCTGCGCGTAATTCAGTTTTGCTTTGTTAAGGCCAAAATTATACAGTTCATATTCGCCCAGCAGGACCGCAAAATTTCCGACCGCCGGCTCGTACCGGCCGTCGGCCCGTACGCCGCCTGAAGTAGAAGGGATCAGGCCAAAAGTGAAATAACTTCCCGCCAGCGAGTTGTCGGAACCGATGTTGAGTTGTTCGGCAAACCTGACCTGCGGCAGAAAAGAATGACGCACGTCCGTCAGGACCGCCTGCGACGCGCCGATTAGCGCTTGTTTTTGTTGTAAGACCGGCAGATTTTTTTTAGAAGATTCGACCAGTTGTTGTAAAGAAAGCCGCCGCTGCGCGGGTAAAGCCGCCGCCGCTATTACAAGCAGAACCAACGACAAAACCGCACGGCGCTCTCCAAACGGGAAAGAGACCATACCTGATATATTTTAAGAATGAAAACAGACGCCAATATACAAAATCAGGCGATGGTGGGCGGGCCCCGGATCCCGTCTTTAGAAAGGAAAGCGTTAATGAAAAAATCCTGCGGCGCAATGACCTGCTGGATATGTTCAAAATCAGGATAGGATACTTCCTGAAAACTGACCGTTGAGGAAGCTAAACATTCGGAAAAAAACCTTTTATTATAGCGGGAAGGTATCTTTTTTTCAAAAGGAGCCGGATCGGCGTCAATGGTCGGCGTTTTTTCAGCGCCAAAATGCGCGCCCTTCTGTTGGCTTGAAGGAGGAGAATGGCGGGCGTCGTTCGTAAAGTAGAATAGCGCATTCATCGCAATACTCCACGCCAGAACCAATATTTTAGACGCCCTCAAAGACATAGAAAAAAATTAGCTGCAAAAATAAGGATTTTTAAGGACTATGGCTTTAGTAACAACAATTTTAATAAAATAATCTGGATCATAACAAACAATAGTAATAAAAGAATAGTTTTGGACTTCCAACTTCTTCCTCCATTTGTTTAGTCAAATTACTTATTTTTTTAACAGACGTCGCGTATATTTACTGGCAAAGCAAAAACATGAACCATTTTCACTTTTAAACAGTTAATTTCATGGAATTTCAATATGCAGAAGACTTTAAAAAACTAAGCATTCTATGTCCGCCCGCACGTTACCGGCCTAAGAAGATAACCGTTTTCAGGTGGGTATTTGACCAAATGGATAAGGAGGAAAATTTCTTGCCTCCTTTAAAAATTAATCCAAATCGAAGATTAAAATCAATAAAAAAAGAAGATCAAGATAAGGAGAAATGTGATTTGCTTGCTTTATCAATGTTTGATAGTGAAATTAACGCAAGAAACAGATTCAAAGAACTTTTGGACGGAACAGACGCTCGTGTTTTTAAAACTTTAGGCACAAATGTGGCCAAAGGAGATATAACTGAAAACGATGGAGTTAATAGCCACCCTGATAGTAAAGGACACTTTAACCATCATTCGGTTAGTGGCTGTCAATTTGAAAAAAGATTTTTAATTATTTCAAGTTTAAGAGTATGGAACCCTTAGAAGGTCTTCAAATACAAGATTTTGGATTTATATTACAACGTAAAGGTGATCTGCTATATCATGACGGCCCGCTGTTGTCTCATTTTATTAACGAAGAAAATGACAAGGATCATTATTTGTATAAATGGACGGATATGGATGACAAATATAACCGCTGGATGGTTTTTAAAATTACTGAAGCGGATCTCTTAACCTTTCTGCAATCAAATATAAAACTTTTAGAATTAATATATAGAAATCCATTTGTTTTTTTTGTTGATTTAGATAATGATCTTAATATAAATAGTTTAACATTATGCCGCGCGGATAAAATTCCGGCAGACTACCTTCCTTCTCAAAACTCATTTTATAACGAGAAACATTACGAGGAATATGCCGCTCAATTAAAAGAGGCGCTGACAGAGAAAGCAATAAGTAAGCATTATTTTGAACGGATATTAGCGGAAATTACCGACTTGAAAAAAGAGATGCACGATCTAAAAAAGAGTAGTAAACCGTTGTTGATTAATAAAAAGCCAAATAAGGAAAGAAAGGTGTTATCTTCTAATGATATAACTAGTCAAAGTGAAGTAGATAATGTCATGATACCTGCTAGCAAGCCAAAAAAGGTATTATCTTCTATTGATAAGATGAGACTAAATAATTTAAACCATGAAGTCATGGAGGATGCTGGCTAGCCAAAAAAGATATCGTCTTCTATTGATAGGAAAAGGCTAAGTGAAGCTGAATCTTATTCTGAAAAAACTTCTAATTATAACTATGAACAAAGTGGTAAAATTTCAATTGCGGAGGAGCCAAAAATCGGAAACGAAGACTATTGAGTGAATATAAAGTTGATTGATAAAGTAATTAAACCGTAAAACTATTAAAAAAGCGGCCTCAGAAATCTTTGAAGCCGCTTTTTTAGTAGAAAACGCAGAAGCATTTTTAAATAATATGAATTGGTGGACAGTTTCGGCGGACCAATCTATACGGGCATGCCCATAAACTACACCCGGGCAATTGGAGCCGTGATAGCGGACAAAGCCTTGAATTGCTCTTTAAAAAAGATGGTTCAGAGCGGTGCTCAATAACGACTACTTTTCAACCAAAAAACATAACCGGTAAGTCTGATCCTGAAAATCCTTAAATCCTAATTCAGACAATAATGACAATCATAATAATCTGATGATGCATCAATCAACAATTTTTGAGCGCCGCGCCGCCTGAAAGAAAACATACCAATTATTTTACTATTTATTTTGTTACAATCATTGCTTTCCTTATTTTAGCGCGGAAATTTATTTACCCCTTATGGCCGACCCAACCAGACATAGCGGCATTCCTTCCGGCAGTCCGTCCGGCGCTTCCTTTATTCGTGGGGACGACTATTTGCTTGCCATTGCGATCGATGAATATGATAAGGAAAAGCCGCTGAACAATTGCGTCCGCGACGTGACGCGCCTGGTCAACGTACTCAAAAACCAATATGGTTTATTGGAAAAAAACATCACTCCCCTATACAATAAAGACGCGCGACCCGCAATCTGATCCATCAACTTTTGGTTCAGTTAACCCATAAAATTCAACCAAACGATAACCTGATTCTCTGTTATTCCGGTCATGGTCTGCTGAACAAGGAAGAAGAAGACGGCTATTGGTTTCTAAATGATTGCGACCAGAATAATTATTCCTACAACGGGATATCCAACAACGAACTATTAACCAAACTAAAGGCCGTTAAAGCGCGTCATATTCTTTTATTGGTAGATTCCTGTTTTTCCGGTTCGCTTTTTACAGAAAAAGGGCTGGCTGAAGCGGATACAGATCAAAAATCCGACCCTTTGGAAAGCTATCCTTCGAGGTGGGCGCTGACCGCCGGTAGATTGGAACCCGTTACAGACGGTTTCCCTAGCGGACATAGCCCATTTTCAAAATACCTGATCGAATATCTGGAAGATAATAAAAAAGAGCGCTTACCGATTTAGGAATTGAGCGGCTACATCAAAAGGGTCGTTCCCAGAAACTCCAAACAACAACCCGACGGCAGACCTTTATATGGCGTCGGCGACAAGGGCGGAGAATACGTGTTCTATAATACATTGATCGAACCCAAAGATGTGCGCGCTTTTCGGGAAGCTTCGCAGGAGAAAGTTTTGAATCATTCCATCAGGCTATTAGAAATTTTTATAGCGAATTATAGCGACAGTCCTTTAAAACAGGAAGCCAAAACGGTGCTGCGCGCAAAGCGGTGGGAAAAGGCGCGTATTCACGATAATATTGAATCTTATGCTGATTTATAGATAAATATATCTATGGCGGTGACGTCAAGGATGCGGACATAAGAATCCAGGAGTTGAAAAATCAATTTTTCCTGGTGGAAGAAGAGCGTAAAGCTGCCGACGTCAGAAGACAAAGAGATGAATCGGCTCAAATTGCCGCCGCCGAAGCCGAGAATCGACGGAAAGAAGAGACAAACCGCATTGCCGCCGAACAAGAAAGAAGACGAAAAGAGGAAGCGGATAAAGTTGTCGCCGACACTGAAAGGAAGCGAAAACAAGCAGAGGCCGCACTAATTGCCGAGGCTGAAAGGAAGCGAAAAGAGGAAGTGGATCGCTACGCCGCCGAAGCCGAAAGGAAGCAGAAAGCAGTACAAGCCGCACATACCGCCGAAAGGAACAAATCATTTCTATATGGCATGACGGCGATAGTAACTACTCTTCTGTTGATTTTTTTCATTGGAAGTCTGATGCTAACGTCAGAGCTAAAGCTGAAGAATGGTACCTCCTTAGATACTGTAGCGATTTCCAGCGGGGTTCAAAGTCCCTCTACTTACACGGCGCTCAACCCAAATCAAAATTCTCCCGCTTGTTCCTACTGCCCCGAAATGGTTCTCGTGCAAGGCGGTAGTTTTCAGATGGGGAGAGCTGATGGAGAAGTTGACGAAAAACCAGTTCACCGAGTCTCAGTGAGTTCTTTTTCGATGGGAAAAACGGAAATAACGGTCG
Source organism: Chitinophagales bacterium (assembly GCA_038230555.1). GTDB lineage: Bacteria > Bacteroidota > Bacteroidia > Chitinophagales > Saprospiraceae > JAAFJT01. The sequence goes on along the minus strand of JBBRMZ010000019.1, from coordinate 4,474 downwards.
CTCAGTTCAGGGCTTTCATCTACGACAAGGGTTATTCGACGGACTCAGATAAAGGAAGATGGAGCTGGGTTTGGTCCGGGTCAAAATATGAAAAAAAAAACGGAGTCAACTGGAAGTTTGATGCGGAGGGAAATATCAGAAGCAAGAGCGAATATACTCATCCGGTTATACACGTTAGTTGGAACGACGCGACGGCATATTGCGGTTGGTTGAGCCGGAAGACGGGAAAAACGTACCGGTTGCCGACGGAAGCGGAATGGGAGTACGCGGCGGGAAACGGATCGAAGCATACCAAATTCAGTTGGGGTAATGGCGACCCCGAGGGAAAGAAAGGAGGCAACGTGGCCGACGAGAACACAAAAGAAAAGATCAATTGGGCCGATTACTTTAAGGGGTACCGCGGCGGATATGTATATACGGCTCCAGTGGGTTCTTATGATCCGAATGATTTTGGATTGTACGATATGACGGGCAATGTTTGGGAATGGTGCAGCGATTGGTACAATAAAGACTATTACAGCGTTAGTTCTTCACAAAATCCGCGGGGGCTTCATCGGGCTCTTACCGCGCGCTCCGCGGCGGCAGTTGGTACGATGGACCTCCGGGCTGCTGCGTCGCGGGCCGGGGCAGCGGCGTTCCGACGAACAGGCGCAGCAGCGTTGGTTTTCGCGTAGTCGTCCCCCAGTAAGAAGGCAGTCTGTCCGGCTTCGTCTTTGAGCAAAAAAAGAAGAATGGAGCTGTTGCGGGTGGTCGTGTTGGTTGAAAAACCTCCGTCAGGGTCGGATTTATTTTCAGAAAACGTAACCCGGTTATATTGCTACTTTTCGGTAATGACTCCTAAATTTGTCATTTGAAGGGTAGTGTAGAATCTAATTTTTTAAATATCTTCTTCCAGCCATCCGGTAACGCCGCGCTCGTCGGTATCGAAATTCACGCCGACAGCGGTTATTTTTTTGCCGCCCGCTCGGTAAGTTTGCGCGTAATTCCGGGATTTTATTTGGGCTAACACCGCTTCGGGCGTTTGATTAAACTTAAACTCAAAGATATAGACGGCGGCGGCGGTTTCGACGACGGCGTCCAAACGCCCGCGCTTGGTATGGACTTCGCTTTTGACGCGCATACCGAGATAATTAAACAGGATATGGATCAGTCCGTGGTACAGGCTTTCGGTTTTTTTGTCAAATACGTCGTAGGGCAGGTCGGCGAGCATAGCGTCGATAATTTCACGTACCTCGTCCAAAAGGCCGGATTCAAAAGCGGCGGATAACGTTTTGACTGCCGCGCCGGCGTCCGGCGCCTTGCGGGGAGAGGCAATTCGGTCTAACAGGAAAGCATAAAAACTGTCGCGCACTTCTTTATTGGGATAGTCCAACTCGACGTCGCCCGTAAAAAAATCCTTGGTTTTAATGGTCAGATAACCGGTTTGAAAAAGCAGCGATTCTAAGGTAATGTTGCGTAAGTCCGCTTTCTCCAGCAGACGGGTATTGGTTGACAGGTTTTCGAGATCGAATTTGTCAAACTTTTTCATTTGCTCCCATAAAAAAGTAGGCGTTCCGCTCGAGAACCAGTAGTTTCTAAAGTCGTTATTGGCAAAAAAATTGAGTATCCCAAACGGATTGTAGAGTTTTTGTTTGCCGTCCCAACTGAAACCATTATACCATTCGCGCGCCTGCTCCAAAAAATAGGTACGCTCAAAGCCGAACGACGTAATGCCTCTCTGAATATAATCTTCAAAATTATCTTCCAGTTCCTGTTGGGTGTACCCGACTAAAGTAGCGTATTCAGGGTTCAGTGAAATATCGTTCAAATGGTTCAGGTCGGAGAAGATAGATACTTTCGCAAATTTGGAAACGCCGGTTACAAACAGCAGGCGAATCTCTTCGCCTAAATTTTTCAGTACAGAATAAAATTGCCGGAGTATCAACTGATTGGCCTCCGCGCGGTTGATTTCGCTTTCTTCCAGATACTCAATAATCGGTTTGTCGTACTCGTCGATCAGGATGACCGGCTTACCGTAGCGCCCGCTGACGGCGACAATCAGTTCATGAAACAACAATCCGACGCTTTCCTGGCGGAGGACGACGCCAAACCGGCCGGCGACCTCTTTCAACGCGATTTTGATGGCCTCGTCTAAAGGAAGGTCTCTTTGGGCAATGGCGTCAAAGGATAAATGAATAACCGGATGGGTCGTAGACCAATCCCAGCGCTCCGCTACCCAGGTATCGGCGAATAAGGATTGAGCGCCCGAAAACAATTCTTTGAGCGTGGAGATCAGCAGGGATTTGCCGAACCGCCGCGGACGCGACAAAAAATAAGAACTTCCTTCGGTCGCCAGTTTATGAATCAGTTCCGTCTTATCCACATACAGATACCCGCCTTCTTTTAATTGTCGGAAGGATTGGACGCCGATCGGCAATTTTTTTATTCCCATAGCGCGAAAATAAAACAAAATGGACGTTAAAATGCGTCAATGGACAAACCTTAATAAAAAAGCGGCTTCAGAAACTTCCGGAGCCGCTTTTTATCGGTATTTTATAAGTCCTACGAGTTGGTCGACGGCTTCGGGGGCCCAACCAGCACAGGGACCTCCTTAGTGAAAATGGCGCCGTCTTTTTTATGAACGTAACAATCGATCTTTACTTTTTTCAAAGTTTTGACGACGGCTTCCGCGCCTCCGTGATACGGGTAGCGGGCAACCACAACGGCCGTGTTAGCGGAATTGTCAAATTTAACGGCCTCCGCATATTTATAACCGAGTTTCTTTAATTTATTTACTTGCGATTCCGCATTGTCGCGGCTGGCAAAAGAGCCTGCGACGACCATGAAATCGCCTTTGTCCCCTGCGGTATGCATTACTTTTTTAGGATGCAGCGGTCCTTTTGCATGACGGCGGGCGCTTACGCCTTTAGACGTCAGGGTAGAATGTACGGAGGCAAGGCTGCTTTCGGCAAGCGAGCCGGGCTCTTTTTCCATCTTTACTTCCAATAGGTCGGAACTTTGGGTTTTAGAAGGAGCGGAAGTCGTGCCGCTAAAGGTTTTGGCCGTTCCGGTATGCGGAATTGCAGAGGCGCGCGCGTCCGAAGCGCTGCCGATCAGCAGGCTGGTATCCGGCGCGCTGGTAGAGGCGGCCGGGGAATTGTACCCCATTCCGAAAGTGTCGGAGGCGGCGTTTAAAGTACTGGCGGAATTTTCTATGCCAGGTTGTTTGGCTTTTTTAGCGCCCGATTGTTTAATCAGGTAGATCACCGCGACGCCGCAGACGATCAGCGCTAAATACGTGAGATTTCTTACAGATCTTGGTCCCATAGCGGAAAAGTTAATTAGTTAAAAAATTATAGCGTTCGATTCAAGACGCCAATATACAATATATTATTTAATCAGACGCCAAAATATGCTCATATTATATAATTATATTTTTATAATATTTATTTAATCTTTAACTTAGCCGTTAATACATGACAATTTAAATGACAATGTATACGAAAAATAGGTTGAAAAAATCCAAAAAGGGCGCCGGAGCAATAGCCCCAAAAATCAGAAGCAGATACAACGGGAGCATAACCCTTTTTATTTCCTTAATCCTAACCCGGACGTCCGCTCATCCTTATTATTCGTTAACCCTCTGAGTCATACATAAGCCGTACATAAGCCGTACATAAGCCGTGTCTGCGTCATGTACAACCGCTCCCTCAGACTGTGCTGAATCTGAGAAAAGGTTAAACTAAAAGGCGTCTCAAAAATGCTGTTTGAATAATGGTTTATAGGGGTATCCACAAAATGTTTCTCAGCGCTTATCCCCTATTGCTAATTTTAAACCAAAACACCCCCATTCCCCCCGCTGAAGGCGCGGGGGAGCTAAATGTAAAAGCTCAATAATTTAAACTAAAAGGTAATTATGCAAATCTTGCTTTAAAAAAACCGCCTTTCCCTTACTCGCATTACTTTTTCAATGCCTCAAACTCCAACCAAAATTATTTTCATCGCTTAAAAACCGCCTTTTGTCGATTATTAGCATAGTTCTGGGTAAAATATACTACTTTGTATTGCATGGTACTAAAGTTTACCCTTATCTTTGCAACATGAATTCAGATAATGCAAAACAACAGATGCGGAAAGGAGTGCTCGATTTATGCATCCTTTCAATAATAGCCGAAAAAGAGGCTTATCCTTCCGACGTCATAAACCGGTTAAAAAGCGCGCAGTTGATCGTCGTTGAGGGAACGCTCTATCCTTTGTTGACTAGATTGAAGGATATGGGCTTACTGGAATATTCCTGGCAGGAATCCACGCAGGGACCGCCCCGTAAATATTTCAGGATCACCGGAACCGGTCAGATTTTCCTGGAAGACCTAAAACGCTCCTGGTATGAATTTGTCGGTTCGGTGGAACAAATTATCGGCGATCCTTCGCCGCCCGGCAAAGCACCGGCTACCGGAGCTGATTAACTATTAAACAAACAAAGTATTCTTTTCTT
>JBBRMZ010000018.1:0-33138 GCA_038230555.1 Chitinophagales bacterium | reverse complement strand
ACAATCTCGTCTGGCACATGGCGGGGCGAACAAAACGTTTTTAACGTTTGTCGGATATTCGTTTTGAGCGCGGCGTCAAGCCGCGCGTCTTCCGCCATAGTGATAAAAAGTGGCATAAAATGTTCCCCGTCGGAAAGTTCCAGGTTAACAACAAGCGCGTCCCTGATCTCTGCGATTTGATCTAAAGCTCGGTAAATTTCTGCGGTTCCTATGCGGACGCCCTGCCGGTTCAGCGTCGCGTCGGAACGTCCGTAGATGATCAGCGTATTCCGGTTAGTGATTTTTACCCAGTCGCCGTGCCTCCAGACGCGCGGGAACATTTCAAAATAACTGGACTGGTATTTTTCGCCGGTTGGGTCGTTCCAGAAAAAAACGGGCATGGACGGCGTCGGCTTTTTGACGACCATTTCCCCCACTTCTTCCCGTACGCTTTCGCCCGCATCGTTGAAAGCGTCAAGGTCGCAACCCAGCGCGCGGCATTGAATTTCTCCTTCATATACCGGCAAAATAGGCACGCCGCCGACAAAAGCAGTGCAAACGTCCGTGCCGCCGCTCATGGAAACCAGCCACACGTCCGCTTTCACATGGCTTTTTATATACGCAAATCCTTCCGGCGGCAGCGGCGAGCCGGTCGAACTGATGGAACGCAAAGCGCTCAGATCAAAGATTTTGCCAGGCGTTTCATTTGCTTTCATGGAGGCAATAATGAAAGGCGCGCTGGTACCAAAATGATTGATTTTGGCGTCATCCGCTAATTTCCAAAGAGCCGGCATGTCGGGAAAAGCGGGGCTGCCGTCATAGAGTACGATGGAAGCGCCGAGCAGGAGGGCGGCGTTGGTATAGTTCCACATCATCCAGCCGGTCGTGCTGTACCAAAAAAAGCGCTCGCCCGGTTTAACGTCGTTGTGGAAAGCCAAATATTTGTAATGTTCCAGTAGAACGCCGCCGTGCGCGTGGGTGATGGCCTTAGGCGCGCCGGTGGTGCCGGATGAAAAAAGGATCCAAATGGGATGCGCGAAAGGCAGGGGTTCAAAAATCGGTTTTGAAACATGCGAGAAAATGGCTTGTTTCCAGGAGACGGATTTGAGGATTTCCGTTTCGGATTTAGCGACGCTTTTTTTAGAAATGACTACTACCCGTTCAATTTCGGGGATGGCGGCGGCGATTTGACTGATTTCAGCCGCCCGGCTGAATTCTTTTCCCCCGTACCGGTAAGCGTCGACGGCGATGAGTATTTTGGGTTGTATCTGCCGGAACCGGTCCAACACGCTGGCAACGCCAAAATCGGGCGAACAACTGGACCAGATAGCGCCCAAAGAAATGGTCGCTAAAAAAGCGATGGTCGCTTCGGGTATGTTGGAAATGTAAGCGGCTACTCGGTCGCCTTTCTGAAGCCCCGATCGTATAAAATATTGCTGTAGAGCGGCGACTTTGCTTTCGAGTTCGTCCCAGGTTAGGTTTTGTAAAGAGGTATCTTCTGTTTTATAGAAGATGGCGACTGCGCTTTTGTTTACCGGTCTTTTCAAAAAAATATGTTCCGCATAATTGAGCGTCGCGCCTTCAAACCAGCGCGCATGAGGCATAGGATCGTTGGAAAGAACCTGCGTATAGGGCGCGTAACTTTTTATTTCAAAATACTCCAATATGGTTTCCCAGAAAAGCGCAGGGTTTGAAACTGACCACTCCCACAGCGGTTGATAGCCGTCGAATTCGAGGGAATAGTTGGTTTTTAACCATTTAATGTAATGGGTAATATTGGCGTTCTCTTTTGTTTCGGCGGAGGGGGTCCAGAACACGTTTTTAAATGATAAGCTATGAATGAAGAATATTGAGTTTGAACAAATTACCTGCGAAAGATAACAGAATTCAATAGGAATATAATGAGTAACAGCAATTTTTCGCTCAATATGTTATCTTTGGCATATTCTACAAACCAACTTACTATGATATGGCTGCACAATACGATAAAATCCTGAAAGAAAACATTGCTCCATTACTGCCTTTTCTCATGCGTCGCCTCCATATTTATTATGAGCATATTGAAACGCTTAAAGACAAAACTCAAATAACGATCGAACGGGAAACGGATTTTTCGCTTAAATTAACTTTTGGCGATCCTTCTAAAAACTATATTCTACATTTTGAGTTCCATGGTAAGGACGAATCGCGGGTTCTAAATCGTCAGCTTTTATACAGGGCGATGCTTCGTCATAAGCACAATCTTCCGGTCCGGCAAATATTATTTTATATCGGCGATAAATATCCGGCGTCCATCCCGACCCGAATTGAAGAGGGAGGATTGTCTTACCGGTTTGAACTTGTTGATTTCAGGGATTTTAGTTTTGAGGATTTTTTAGAATCCGGCATACCCGAAGAGATCGTTACCGCTATCCTGGCTAATTTTAAAGGCCGCTCTGGCGACGTTGTACTGGATTTAATTTTAGAGCGATTGAAAAATGCAGTTGGGCCGGATGGCGAGTTAGGAAAATACATTGCCCAGTTGGAAGTCTTGTCAAATTTGCGTAAATTGCAACCTCTTTTATTTACAAAATTAGAATCTATGTCTATTACTTATGATTTAAAAAATGATATCCGGTTTAAGCAAGGTATCGAAAAGGGTATCAAAGAAGGTATCGAAAAAGGTATCAAGCTGGAACGCCAGAAAGAGGAAGCCAAGCAAGTTAAATTGATTCAGGACGCTTTATTGGATAAAACGCTGACCGTCCAACAAATTGCTAAACTATTTGACGTCGAAGAGGAGTACGTTCAAATGATACAAAATGACCTAAAGGTGTAATCGCCATTTTTTAAACGCCCTTATCTGCTTTATCTAACCAGATTACCTTTTTGCCGGAAGTACCTGATTTTTTAACTCGCCAAAGCCAACGCGAACGTCGCCTTTTTGGGCGTAGGCGCGGAAAAGCGCCGTGTCGCCGTCCTCCAGAAAAGTTCTTTCAGCGCCGCCTGTTAAAACGACCGGCGTTTTCCCCCCTTCCGTGATTTCGAGCAACGAGCCAAAGGAACCGGATTCAAAACCCGAAATGGTTCCGCTGGCCAAGAGATCGCCGGTATTTAAATTACACCCGTTGACAGTGTGATGCGCGATTTGCTGAGCGATATTCCAATATAGGTTTTGAAAATTTGTTCTGCAAACGATCGTTTCGACACCGCCTGCGGGCTGAATGGCCACTTCCAACCGGACGTCAAAATGGCGAGGCCCTTCATATTGCAAATAGGGTAAAACCGGCGGATCCTGCGCAGGGCCGGCGATACGAAACGGTTCCAAAGCATCCAGCGTAACCACCCAGCCGGACATGGAAGAAAAGAAATTTTTAGATAAAAAAGGCCCCAGCGGCTGATATTCCCAGCGCTGTATGTCGCGGGCGGACCAGTCGTTGAACATAACGAAGCCAAAAACATAATCTTCCGCGTCGGCGGTAGAAATACTTTCCCCGATTGAACTCGGGACGCCAATGATCGCGGCCATTTCCAGTTCAAAATCCAGTTTCCGGGTGGGAGCCAATACGGGCGGCTCAGCCTCGGACAATTTGATCTGTCCTTTCGGACGATGAAAGGGCGTGCCGGAAATAAAAATAGAACTTTTCCTCCCGTGATAAGCGACGGGCAAATGTTTCCAGTTGGGAAGCAGCGCATTGGCCGGGTCGCGGAACATTTTGCCGACGTTGGTCGCGTGGGCTTCGCTGCTGTAAAAATCGGTATATTCGGCGATCTGAACGGGCTTATACAGAACGGCGTCCTTTTGGTTGACCAGGCAAAAGCGCTCAATAACTTCCTTATACATAGAGCCTTCCGACAAAGCGTCTTGAATCCGCGACCGGATCAAACTCCACGATTGTTTTCCGGAGGCCGCTAAGAGATTAAGCGTAGTCTGCAAAAACACTTCGACGTTGACGGTCAGGCTGGTGAAAAGACCGCGGAGAGCGGCTTCCTGAAGATCGAAAATATGGTTTCCAATAGCGACGCCGATCCGGGGATTTGGCCGCGTATCGGTAGTAAAAACGCCGTATGGAAGATTATAAATAGAAAAATCAGAATCTTCGGGAATATCCAGCCAGGATTTCATAAGCTAAAAGTCAATTAACATTTATTGGCTAATAGCTAATAGCTAAAAGCTAAGGGCTTTTTTAATGAATCCAGGATTTATAATATTTGCCGTCGTCGATGGTCAGCGCCTGTTCGGTCAGCATGAGCGGACGGAAGGTATCAACCATAACGGCCAATTCGTGCGTTTCTTTTTTGCCGATGCTCCGTTCCATCGCGCCGGGGTGCGGCCCGTGCGGAATGCCTCCCGGGTGCAGTGTGAAGTAGCCGGGCGCAATATCATTCCGGCTCATAAAATCGCCGTCCACGTAATATAACACTTCGTCGGAATCTATATTTGAGTGGTTATAAGGCGAAGGAATGGCTTTCGGATGATAATCGTATAGACGGGGACAAAAAGAACAAACCACAAAAGCTTTAGTCTGAAAGGTCTGATGCACCGGCGGCGGCTGATGCACGCGGCCTGTAATGGGTTCAAAATTATGGATCGAAAAACCGTAAGGAAAATTATAGCCGTCCCAGCCGACAACGTCGAACGGATGGGTCGCATAGACCAATTGATGCAGTGCGCCTTGTTTTTTGATCTTCATCAGGAAATCGCCCGTTTGGTCGTAGGTTTCGAGCAATTGGGGCAGTTTGAAATCGCGCTCGCAATAAGGCGAATGTTCGAGTAACTGACCAAACTCGTTGCGGTAGCGTTTGGGCGAATAAATGGGGTGATGCGATTCAACGTACAAAATGCGATTCTGTTCCGTATGAAATTGTATCTGGTAGATCATTCCGCGCGGAATGACAATATAATCGCCGTATTCAAAATAAATCGTTCCCAACAAGGTATGCAGCCTGCCGGAGCCTTTATGAATAAAGAGCAATTCGTCGCTGTCGGCGTTTTTGTAAAAATAATCAGTCATGCTCTTTCGCGGGGCGGCCATGCCGATGATCGCGTCGCCGTTGACCATCAGCGGGATACGGCTTTCCAGGAAATCGTCCGCTTCAGGCAGGCTAAAGCCGATGAGTTTGCGGGCGGCAATATTTTTCTCTACGGCAATTTTTGGCGTAACGTCCGTAGAGCCTAAAATTTCTTTGACCTGCGTTGGGCGATGAATATGGTACAGGAGCGAGGAAGTCCCGTCGAAGCCAATGGTTCCGAAGAGTTCTTCATAATAGAGTCCGCCTTCCGGTTTTTCAAACTGGGTATGTCGTTTATGGGGAATTTTTCCGAGGTGGTGATAGTGCGGCATAGGGTATATTTCTGATTTTATATTCAACGTTGCGGGCGTTTGAATAGTTTGCAAATATACCGGAGAAAACGAGCAATAGCAATAGTTGTCAAAATACTTATCATCTTGATTCTATGATCCTCGCCGCTTTTTGAACATCCCCCAAAGAATTATACAACGGCGCCGGCGCCAGCCGGATCACATTCGGCTCCCGCCAGTCGCCAATGACGCCGTTGGCGGTCAGGCGGTTAAAAACCTGTTTGCCGTCCGGGCCGGTCAGGATGGAAAGTTGGGCGCCGCGTTCGGCGGGATTGGCTGGGGTGATGATGTCAAACTGGGGGTTTTTCCGGTTGATCCGGTTCAGTTCGCTTTCCAGATATCCGGTCAGTTCGAGGCTTTTTGTCCTTAATGCGCTCATATCCGTTTGGTCAAAAATTTCGAGACTGGCTTTGAGCGCGGCGCAGCTCAATATTTGCACCGTGCTGACCTGCCAGCCTTCGGCCGTTGGTTTGGGGATGAACGTTTTCTCCATTTTAAACCGTTCGCCGGGGTCGTTTCCCCACCAGCCCGCCTGGCGGGGCAGGTCGGTTCGCTGCAAATGTTTTTGATGGACAAAAACGCCGCCGGGGCCGCCGGGGCCGCCGTTAAGGTATTTATAGCCGCACCAGACGGCAAAATCGACGTTCCAGTCGTGGAGGGCAAGCGGGACGTTCCCGGCGGCGTGGGCGAGATCGAAAGCGGCGACGGCGCCCGCGTGATGAGCGGCGGCGGTAATAGACGGTATATCAAAAAACTGGCCGGTATAATATTGGACGCCGCTGAACAGAATCAGCGCGGTCGCCTCTCCGCAGCGCTCTATGGCGGCGACAATATCTTCCGTCCTTAGGCAATGTTCGTTTTCGCGAGGCGAGACTTCCACAATAGCGTCTGCCGGATTGAAACCATGCCAGCGAACCTGGGCGGCGATGGCATATTGATCAGACGGAAAAGCGCCCGTCTCCATAATAATTTTGTAACGTTTTTGACCGGGCCGATAAAAAGACGCCATCAACAAATGAAGGTTGACCGTCAGAGTGTTCATAACGACAACCTCTTCAGGTAAGGCGCCAACAACGGGAGCCATCATTTTGCTTAGCGGACGATGATATTCCAGCCAGGGGTCGGCGCCGCTGAACCATCCTTCGACGGCATAATCGCGCCATTGTTGAAGCTGGCGGTCGATCTCTTTTTTTGCGGACTTAGGTTGTAAACCTAAAGAATTGCCGCAGAGGTATACGGCCTGCTTACCCTCGTGTTTGGGGAAGTGAAACAACGAACGAAAAGACGTAAGTGGATCGTTAGGCATACTTTTTTAAGGGAGGTTGGCGGTAAGCACATCAATCACACTTTTGAGCGCCACCATCATAGGTTCGCGGCCTTCCGGCGTAACCGGGGAATCTTCGTCTTCAACAAGCGCGTCTTCCGCAAAAGCAAGGAGATCTTCCTGTTTATAATCTTTAAAAAAAACATTGAGGCGGTCGCGGAAGCGGCGGTCGGACGACGATTCGAGTAGTTCCCAATTATGTTCTTCAGCGTCTTCTATTTCTTTGGAACTGGCTTCTTCAATTTCTCCGGCCACTTTTTCGATAGCTTTCCAGATAATAATGGTGATTCCAAGCAGGTATTCGCGTTCATTTTCTGACAGCGCTTCCATATCTTCCGAAAAAATATAGGCCAGGATAGCGGGTTGCGCGTCGGCAAAATCGTCTACCAGCGGCTCAATATAGACGTCGTCCATGGTTTCGGCGATCTCGTGGATGATAGATTCTGAAATGAACATAATTTGGAAATGATGAATGAGAAATGATGAATGTTTATTATCAGGCTTTTCAGGAAAATAATATAAAAATGGCGCGACCCGCCGGCGTAAAGATACGATTTTTATAAACATTGATAAAAGTGACACGGCTATTATAGGACTCGTAAACCATATTTAAAATAAGGATAATAATAAATGGCCTAAAAATGTTTGGCGAAATTCCATGTCGCAGCTTTCTTATATGAACCAGATAATATTAACAATTTCTTAACCCAATTAATTGAGTTAAACATTTGATTAAATTAAACAAACGTTTAACTTTGCGTCAGAATTTAATTCATACCTTCATGATTGACGATGGAACTCCGAAAATAAATAAACGCCAGCAATTGCTGGAGACCGCCGAGCGGTTATTTGCCAGCGAAGGTTACGACGCCGTGACCATCCGCGACGTCGCTAAAGCCGCCGATATGAATATAGCGATGATCACGTATTACTTTGGTTCTAAAGAAAAACTGTTTGAGGAGATCATCCGAACCCGTAAACCCGATATAAATGAAAAATTGATTGCGTTAAGGGATATGGATATAACCCCGTGGGAAAAAATAACGCAAACAATTGATATATATATAGATAAATTATTCGGCAGGAAAGATTTTAACCAGGTCGTTATGCGGGAAATGGCCCTAAAACAACGGCCTTTCCACGTTTCGCTGGTGTTGGAAATGGTAGAGAATAATTTTAAGATTATTGGAGATTTTATCCGGGAAGGAGAGCAAAAAGGCGTGTTCCGGTATACCGACGTGGAACTTACTACCTTAACGCTGATAGGGAGTATTTTCCAGATGGTCAATAATTCTTCCCTCTGCGGAAGGATGCTGAAGGAAGAACCGGAAGCGGTTTTTTCAGAACGGAATAAACAGCGGTTGTCCGTCCACCTGAAATCAATGCTTCAGTCGCATCTTTTAATTAAACAGCTATAAAACTATCTTTCTTCATTCGTGTTACTTAAACGTTTGACTAAACTATAAACCATTGATATGCATTCATTAAAATTTGTCGTTCCGGCGATCTCGCTTTTTCTTTTCCCCTGGCTCGCTTTTTCGCAAAATCCACGCTTATTAACTTTAGACGAAGCGGTTCGTCTCGGTTTGGAAAACTCTAAACAATTGAAAATATCGAACTCGCGGATCGACGTTAATAAGGCGAAAAATCTGCAGTACCGGTATGCAACGATCCCTTCCATCAACGCCTCCGTCAATTACACGCGCATTAGCGATAATATCACGCCTTTCGCAATTACGCTCCCAAATTTGGGTACTTTTGAACTCAATCCGCAAATTTTAAACCAGTTTACCAACCGGCTAAACGTTTCGCAATTGATCTACGGCGGAGACCGTGCAAAAAATACATTCAAATCGGCTGAATATCTGCAAAAAGCGTCCGAACTGGACTATGATAAAGATAAAACGGAAATCCGGTTGAACATCGTCAATGCCTGTTATAACCTTTATAAACTCCAGGAATCGGACAGCCTGCTCGAGGAAAACCAGAAAGTTCTCGGCGGCCGCGCGACCGATATTAATAATTTTGTCAAACAGGGACTTGCCATAGAAAATGACGCGCTGCGGGCGCAACTGGCCATCTCCAACGTGGAAACCAGCCGCATTGAAGTCCAGAACGGAATTGCCGTCGCCAATTATAACCTTGCTTTAGTGCTGGGCCTGCCGGAAAATACGCAGTTCCAAATGGACCGGAACAGTTTGCTGGACGTTAAAGAAGTCGCGCCGTTAGAAACTTATATCCAGGCGGCGATCGCCGGGAGAGCTGATCTGCAAGCGGCTGACTGGCGGCAAAAGGCGGTGGAGAAAAGCGTCCAGATAGCGAAAGGCGCTTATCTACCGACGGTGGTCGCAAACGCGAATGTTTATTACAGCGATCCCAATCAGCGCGTTTTTCCTCCGGCGGACGTCTTCAAGGCTACCTGGGACGTCGGCGTGACCGTCGCTTATAATTTTGCCAATTTGTTCAGCAATAAATTTAACGTACAGGAGGCGCAGGTCAACCTTGCGCAATCGGGTTTTCAAAAAGACCTGTTGTCCGACGGGATAAAAATGGAGGTGGCGGGCGCTTATTATGCGTATCAGACCGCGCTTAAAAAAATAGCGCTTAATGAACTGACGATCCGTCAGGCGACGGAAAATCAGCGGGTCAATCAAAAAAGATATAATTCGCAAATCTCTACGCTGACGGATTTGCTCGACGCGGATTACAGCGTTTTGCAGTCAAAGATTAATTATACAACGGCGCAGGCGGACGCCAACAACGCTTATTACCGGCTGCTGAAAGCAACGGGGAAATAGAACAAATAGCTTCCTAAACAATTATTACCAACAAAAAAATCATCATTCATCATTTTTCATTAGATAATCATGGCAGAGACTAATAGCAAAAGAAGTCCGGTTCCGTTCATTTTAGGCGGCGTATTATTGATTGGCGGATTTTTCGGCTTCCGGGAGGTGAGCTACCTGATGCACAACGAGGATACTGACAATTCGCAGCTCGAACAAAACATTGTACCCGTCGCGCCTAAAATCGCGGGATACATTGAGCAACTCCGGGTTAAAGAAAATCAACTGGTTCGTAAGGGCGATACGCTGGTCGTTATCGACGACCGGGATTTGAAATTACGCGTCGAACAGGCAGAGATCGCGCTGCGCAACGCGCAATCCAACGTCGAACTCATCGCCGCCAACGCTAAGTCTGCGGGCGCCAACGTGCAGATTTCCGACGCGGGGATACAATCCTACAATGCCGCCGTCGAATCTTCGTCCGCCTCGGTGGGAACCGCCCAGGCGAACGCAGACGCCGCTAAAGTTAATGTTTGGAAAGCCACTCAGGATCTGACCCGATATACGCAATTGCTGTCCGACAAAGCGGTCACGCAACAACAGTTTGATAACGCCCGCGCCGCCAAAGAATCTGCCGACGCCCAGCTCCAGGCCGCGCAGCGGCAGGTGGAAGTGGCGCAGCGCGCCGTGCAGGTTGCTCGCAGCCAGACCAACGTGGGCGGCAGGCAAAAAGACGCCACCCAGTCGCAGTTCAACGCTGCAGGCCGGCAGGTCGCGTTTGCCAGAACCGCTGTCGATCAAAGAAAAGCAGACCTCGAACTGGCAAAGCTCAATCTATCCTATGCGGCGGTAACTGCGCCTGTGACCGGTTTCGTATCCCGCAAATCGGTACAGATTGGTCAATTGGTAAACGCCGGCCAACCGTTGTTTTCCATTGTCGACCAGAGCGAAGTCTGGATTACGGCTAATTTTAAAGAAACGCAGACCGGCAAAATGAAAGTAGGCGACAAAGTAAAAATAAAACTCGACGCTTACCCGGGTAAAGAATTTGATGGAGAAATCCAGTCGTTCGCAGGCGCTACCGGTTCTAAGTTTACTTTATTACCGCCCGACAACGCCAGCGGAAATTTTGTGAAAGTCGTGCAGCGCATTCCCGTCAGAATTATCGTCGATAATAAGCAGGATCCGAACTTCCCGCTGCGCGCCGGAATGAGCGCAGACGTCGTCGTGCCGCATTCATAGCTGTTAGCCGGACGGAATATACATTTTATGTTTAAGTAAAGGAACTAAATAAAGCGCTAATATTTTCAATTCGTCAACGATTTTCCGCACCGCGAAGTGGGGGACCAACATCGGGTTTTCCGAACATTTGCGGCGCCGCAGCCGCCGCAAATGTTCGGAAAACCCACCCTTCCCCTTGCGCGAGCGAAGCGAGCGCAAATGGCAGAGCGGGTCTTTATTTTGCTTTTAATCAAAAAATAACATCAATTAAATAGGTTCCAAGACCTATTTGGTTTTAAATAGTTTAAAATTAATTGAGGCCGGGCGTCTCGTTCATTTTTAAAAGGTTTTAATATACCTGACATGGCTACAAAAGGATTTGGAAGATTAATTGTCGTACTGACCACCATTGTGGCCGCCGTCATGGAGTTAATCGACACGTCGATTGTCAACGTGGCGCTGACGCAAATGTCGGGCAGCCTAGGGGTCAACATTGAAGATATTGCCTGGGTAATTACTTCCTACGCGATTGCCAACGTGATTATTATCCCAATGACGGGCTTTTTAGCGGAATATTTTGGCCGGAAAAATTATTATATCGTTTCGATGGTGATTTTCACCATCGCTTCTTATATGTGCGCTTCTTCGTATAACTTGGTGGGGCTGGTTTTCTGGCGTTTTATACAGGGAATTGGCGGGGGCGCTCTGCTCTCCACTTCGCAGGCCATCCTGTTTGACGCGTTTGAGATCAAAGACCGGCCCATTGCGGCAGGTATTTTCGGGATGGGTCTGATCTTAGGTCCAACCTTAGGCCCTACCCTGGGCGGATACCTGATCGACCATCAAAGCTGGCCGTGGATCTTTATGATTAACGTGCCGATCGGTCTCCTGGCCACTTTCCTGGCTTATACGTTTATTGATAAAAAACCGGGCGAGGGGACGCATAAAAGCGAAATTACCATCGACTACCTCGGTATTATTTTACTCGCCGTAGGAGTCGGTTCTTTACAGTATGTCCTGGAGCGCGGTCAGTCCCAGGACTGGTTTGCTTCCGATTTAATCGTTATTACCGCCGTTACAGCCGTCGTGGGTCTGTCGGGTTTCATCTGGCGTCAACTCACGACCGACCACCCGGTAGTAAATTTGCGGGTGCTGGGCAACCGCTCTTTGGCTTTGACCACTATTTTTACTTTTGTCGTCGGTTTTGGTTTGTTTACATCTGTTTTTGTATATCCCATCTTCGTGCAGCGCATCAGCGGCTGGACGCCGGGCATGACCGGTTTGTCGCTCCTGGCGCCTACCGCTATTGGCGTTATTATGTTTCCCATTGTCGGCAGGCGGATGGCTGCGGGCGCCTCTCCGACGCCGTTTATCGTGGTAGGTTTTTTATTGTTCATTGCGTTCTCCTGGATTTCTGCCGGTATGAATGCCGACGCGAACAGTTGGAATTATTATATTCCTTTGCTATTCCGCGCCATGGGAATTTCGATGGTCCAGTTGCCGCTGATTACGCAGGCGGTCGCCGGGTTGAAACCCAAAGAGTATCCCGCAGGCATCGCTCTTAATAACATGATCCGGCAATTAGGCGGCTCTTTCGGCATAGCGATTGCAAATACTTTTATTGCCGTAAAATTTGCGCAACATCGCTCCGACCTGCTTCAATATGTAGCGCCCGGTAATCCGCAATATGACGCGCGCCTGAGTAACCTGACCCAAAATTTCTTAGCCAAAACTGGCGACGCGACTACCGCCGCGCTGGACGCTTTGAAAAGTATTGATTACGCGCTTGAAAAACAAGCCAATATGCTGGCCTATCTCGATACGTTCCGGCTGGTCGCTTATTTCTTTATAGCTGTTTTCCCGTTGGTGCTGTTGATTCGCAATAAAAAACAAGCTGATCCGGCTTCAGCGGCGAAAGCGGCGGCGGAGTCGCACTAATATCCATTGTCTGAATCCCAATTTTCAGGATTTTAAGATGGTCAGGATGCGGGCGACTCTCCTAACGAAGTCCGTTTGTGATTCTTTAAAATATTGTTTATACCGACTGTAATTTTTACTTGTTGAAATCTCACCCTTTAGCGCTTCCGTATAAGCGTTAAAGGGTTCTTTATTTTCGGTTTATCCATAGAAACAAGAGAGCGAACGGAAAAACCGCTTATATTTATCCGCATTTCAGACGACCGCTTTATTACTCCGCGCCAACTACTTCCGAAACATGAAAATAGTCCAACAAAAACACCCTTTAGCCATCCGCTGGTTCCACTGGCTCAACTTTCCCATCCTGACCATTATGATCTGGAGCGGCCTGATGATCTATTGGGCCAACGACGTGTATCGCCTGGGCTGGGGCAATATGACCCTGATCAAGTTTTTTCCTCATTCGTTTTACGAGGCGCTGAGTCTTAAACAGCGTCTGGCGGACGGGATGGCGCTGCACTTTGTTTTTATGTGGCTTTTTTTCCTGAACGGGTTCCTCTACGTCGCTTACACGATTTTTAGCGGCGAATGGCGCTACCTCATTCCGGGACGTCATGCTTTTTCGGAAGCCTGGCAGGTGTTGCTGCACGATTTGGGTTTTAACCGCCCCTTTCCGCCGCAGACTAAATACAATGCCGCGCAGCAAATCGCTTACACCGCCATTATCGTGATGGGCTTGGGTTCGCTGCTGACGGGGTTGGCCATTTACAAACCCATTCAATTTGGCTGGTTGGCTTTCTTATTCGGCGGTTATAATTTTGCCCGCATCCTTCACTTCGCGCTCACGGTTGGCTATGTCCTGTTCTTTATCGTTCATATTTACCAAGTGGTTCGCGCCGGCTGGAACAATTTTCAGTCGGTCGTCACCGGATTTGAAGTTAAAAAACCGGTCGCAGTTCCGGTTATTCAGGTTACTGAACCGGAGCCGGAATAAATCGTTGGAGCAAATCATCCTATTTTAAAATATAAATATAAAACAAATGGAGCCAACCGAACATCCGGTAGAAAACTGGTCTGAAGAAAAGATCAAAAGAAGAACCCTTCTTTCTTTCGGCGTCTTTACCGCCGTCGGTCTGGCGGGCATATTTGGCTGGCGCCGATACTTAACGCAGCCCGCCAATGATAACGGCCTGACGGCTACCCCCCGTAAAGTACTGACGTTCAACGAGAACCTCAACGAGGCGTACTTCGGCGAACACCGGCTGGCCCCTACCTACCCCGTTTCAAGAGCGGCCAAACCCGCGCGCGTCAACGGCGATATCGGGATCAACACGGATATTGATCTGGCCCAATGGAGATTGGAAATCGTCCATCCCGAAGGAGCGCGATCCGAGCAGGTTGCTCTGGCGGATATTAAATCCCTGCCTAAACAAGATATTGTCTTTGATTTTAAATGTATTGAAGGCTGGGATCAGATCATGCACTACGGAGGCGTCCGCCTTTCCGACCTGATGCAAAAATATAACTTCGGGACGAAAAGCGATGGCAAAACGTATTATAAATACGTCGGCATGGAAACCCCCGACGGCGCTTATTACGTGGGTCTGGATATGAAAAGCGCGCTGCATCCGCAAACCCTGTTGTGCTACGAAAACAACGACGCCCCGCTGACCATTCCGCATGGCGCGCCGCTACGGCTCGCTATCCCCGTTAAATACGGCGTTAAAAACCTGAAATGCGTGGGTAAGATCTTTCTTTCGGACGAGCGCCCGCGGGATTACTGGCATGAAAATGGGTATGAGTATGACGCGGCGTTATAAACTATTAAAATTTGACGCCTAATTCCCTAAACATTGCCATTGGCGTCATTGATCTAACGTCAAATTGAGAACAAACATCCGGTATTTTAATGGATTTTTTGCTTCCTGGTGCGCTGACTTCATATGTTACAATTGGAAAATGATGCATCATGGCATAAGCAACAAGCCTTGCATCCGCTACGTCCGAATCCATAAAAGTGTTTAACGCTTGTTGCGAATATTGATCCGCTTTGGAATGAGCCCATCTCACCGTTTGGACATAAGAAGGGAGACAATTAACCGAATCCTTAAAAAAGTCGGCAGGCAAGTTATTATGGCACCATATTTTTAAATCGTCCTCTTTTTTATAAATCTCCTGTTTTACTTTGTCGATACTGATTATTTTCTTTTCACCGGCAAGTTCTTTTATTTTTAACCAAAAACTTGGAACTATGTCCAATGGATATCTTTCTTGATGTACCTGAATAAAAAAATTAGCATCCAGAATATATGGAGTCATAAAATCTATAAAAAGCGCTTTATGAACTCATTAAAGGTATCGCCTTTCAAAGCGGTTAATCTATAGGCGTCCAAGTAAAGCGCTTTATCTTGCCGAAGCGCCTGCCGAAGATACCCTACAAAACGAAGGCTTAGCCTGAATTTTTGAGTAGCATAAAAATCACCGCCGCCGGACTTTTCAACCGTTCTTTTTTCTTTCCATTTATCTTTATCAGAATGATAAAATCTATAGAAGGCGTTTTTATCTATTTTACCCAGGTCCAGCGCTCTTCTGGCGGCCACGATCGGGCTTACTTTAAAATGGCGCGCGACGGATTGAATATTGGCTTCTTTATCCCAAAACCTATAAAATGCTACTGCAGGAACCAAAAATTCAGCCGCGACCTGGTCACACAAAAGTTCAAAAGGATCGTCAGCGGGTCGCATTTTCCTAAGATCAAAACCTGCGCTTTGACCTACCCACACATGAGCTAATTCATGAGCAAGCGTAAACATTTGAGCCGCTTTACCGTCGCCTGCATTAACAAATATAAAAGGCGCATAGGGATCGGCTAAAACAAATCCGCGACATTCGTCGACGTCTATTTTCCTGTTGTTATTGTTTTCAAAAACGCTATTGAAACTAAGTATTATCCCCGCTTCCTCGATCTTTTCAGCCAGGCGTTTTTTGGCTTTTTCCCAGTTGGGCAGGCTGCTTGCCCAGTTTTCCGGTAGTTTTAAGGTTTTTCTAATATCGGCGACAATGGCAAGCGGGTCGCTGTTTAAATTGAACTTACCGACAAATTCAAGCGGCGCGTATCCTTCTTCTTTTAAATAGTCGGACAACCAGTTTTGTCTTGCCTGAAGGAGCAAAATAGTATCATATACGTTTAAACTTACTTTTTTTGTGGAAACAGAGCCCGTTCTAAAAAAAGCGATGGGCGCAGTTTCTAAAGGCGGCTCTTCCAAAAATAAATATCCAAACGGTACGTGTACTTTTTTGGAAAAATCTTCCAATTGACGGACGGTGGGTTGCTTACTGTCGTCCAGCCAGTCTTTAACTCTCGGAAATTTATTTTCAATAAAATCGTCTAATTCAAAGCCCGCCCGTTTAATTGCCCAGGTTAATATATTAGAATTGATATGGAACTCGACAGTCATGGCTCGGTCAAATAAGATGTTTGACTAATTTTTTATATGCCGTTATAAACGGCGCAAACAGAGATCGGGAGTATGGCAACTACAAAAATAAATAATTTTGTTTCAATTCCAAAATTTTGTAGATCTATATTCATATTTTGACAAGTAAATAATAATACCGCATCTTTGCAGCAATTCTCGGTTTGACTTTTTAACAATTTGTAATTACCGATTATATCCATTGATACACTTAGGTTAATAAACGTCAATAATTTTTAACTTATTCGTATTTACGGTTCTAATTGGACATAACGAATTGTTAATTTTCTAAACTGAGAATTGCTGGCATCTTTGCCGACTGATTAGTCAATTTCCCTAAATCTTTGATAAACAAGCTGAAATATTAAAGGCCGCATTGCATTTATTTGCAAAGGAGCGCTTTCACAGTGGCCCAATCAGCCGGATCGCGCGGGAAGTGGGCGTCGCAACAGGCGTCCTCTTTCATGATTATAAATCAGTGGAAGAACTTAGCGTGGCGCTATATGCGGATACAAAAGAGAAAATGGCGAAAGTGATGTAGGCGTCCGTCATATGGAAATCAGATTTCCGGTTCCAATAGCGAATCGAATGGCTTTTCTTTCCGTCAAATATTTTTTGACCGACAGCGTATAAGGTTGATCCTGCCGGAAGAGCGGTTTGAGGTCCACGCTGACTTCCCATTGATGAAAGGAGGAATCCTGCAAGGCGGTCTGAGCAAAAGCAAAGTCGGAAAAAGCGCATAAAGCGATCGCGGTGTAAAGGCCCGCAGCCCTGAATAGAGCCGTCGTCGGTGAAAGCGTGAGGTGCGTCATAATGAATGGTTGCATTGAAAGTGAACTAACTATAAGGATTGCCCGCCGGCGCGGCGGCGCAATTTTTTGCATGCGTCCATAACGATCATCCAGAGCGACAGAAGGGCGGCGGCGCTAACGGGCGGGGAGCGGGCCTCGGAAAGCGGTCGGCGGAACGCCGGAGATTGTTTTTTTCGCTATCCTTTTTCTATATTCGCGGGTAAATTTTATTTACAAGGCAGGCGTCGCGTCGAATGGCCAACTTTCTGCGGTGCCCTGCCCTCTTTTTGGGACCGGAGCGGATATTTCCTTACCCGCGTACAAAACTAAAGTCGTACAGTCTGATCTCTTTGGACTGTAATATTTTTTTCAGGTATTTTAAAAACTTAATATTCGAGTAGAGAAAGCGCCAAACGTCCGTTTATTCTTAGTAACCGCCGTTATTCGTTAACCCCCAGAGTCATATATAAGCCGTATATAAGCCGCACTCAAGCCGTATATGATGCATGCATGAGTCAGATATAAGCCAGCTATAAGCCGCACTTAATATTTGAACGCCAAAGCTCCAAAATGCCCTCAAAAGCCTGTATTGCCGTGGCGGTAATTTGACCGCAGCAATATTAATCCTGCTTGTTATCCGCTACTTCTGGTTTTAACCCATTATTTGCATTAATTATTTTTCATACTTGATTTTCCCAAAATATTATCTCACCTTTGCCGACTGATTAGTCAATTTATTTACATTGGATAAAGAATACGAAATATTAAAAGCGGCGCTGCAATTATTTGTCAAGGAAGGCTTTCACGGAACGCCTACCAGCCGGATTGCGCGGGAAGCGGGCGTGGCGACCGGCACCTTATTTCATTACTACAAAACCAAAGACGACCTCGTTATCGCTTTGTACGCGGACATAAAAGAAAAAATGGCGAGGGTATTGGAAACCGCTGTTGTTTGGAAAAAAGATTTCTTCGATACTTTTAGAAGCGTGCATCTGAATATGTTGAACTGGGCCATGGATCATCCGACGGAATTTCGCTTTTTGGAACAGTTTCAAACCTCGCCGTTTCTGGCATTCATTTCTGCGGAAGAGATCAAAAAGCAAACGGCGCCGCACATTGCGTTGTTGGAAGCCGCCATAGAAGCGGGGGCGATCAAAGCATCGCCGCCTTATTTGCTATACGCTATGATTACCAGCCAGGTCTTTGCCGTTTACCATTATATCCAACAATCCAATTTATCCAGTCATGAAAGCAGACAGATCATCGACGAATCTTTTGAAATGATCTGGAAAATGTTGCAGTAAATTTTTTTGTTCAAATACCCGACTGAATAGTCAATCAATTTATCATTATAAATTTTTAACCATGAGTCAGAAAGTAGTGTTAGTCACCGGCGCGTCCGCCGGCATTGGAAAAGAAACCGCGCGGTTAATGGCGCAAAACGGATTTACGGTATACGCCGCCGCCCGGAGGATGGATAAAATGGAAGAACTGAAAGCCGACGGCGTTCGTTTATTGCAAATGGACGTCACGGACGACGCTACAATGACCGCCGGCGTAAACCAGATTTTGAAATCCGAAGGCCGCTTCGACGTGCTGGTCAACAATGCCGGTTACGGTTCTTACGGCGCTTTGGAGGAGGTTCCGATCTCGGAAGCCCGCTACCAGTTTGAGGTCAATGTTTTCGGTCTGGCGCGACTGACGCAATTGGTTCTGCCGCAAATGCGGGCGCAAAAATCGGGTACGATCATTAATATTTCTTCCATGGGCGGGAAATTTGGAGAACCGCACGGAGCCTGGTATCACTCCACCAAATATGCGGTCGAAGGATTGAGCGACAGCCTGCGGATGGAGCTTAAACAATTTGGGATCGACGTTGTGGTGATCGAGCCGGGCGCTATTAAGAGCGAATGGAACAAAATTGCGCGGGACAATATGAAAAAAGTTTCCGGTAGCGGTCCTTACAAAGACTTGGTCGTCAAACACGCTGCCATGTTTGAAAAAGCGGATAAAACTGCTTCAGAACCGATGGTGATCGCAAAAACCATATTAAAAGCGGCGACAGCCAAAAGCCCGTCGGCGCGTTACGTGGCAGGCTCGGGCGCAAACATCGTTTTAACCATGAAAAAAATACTGTCAGACAAAATGTTTGACAAAATGTTTCTGAGCATGTTAAAATAAAACGGTTAACTTAATCTGCATCAGCTTCCGTCACCGCGCCTGACTCCTGGCGGCCGCGAATGTCTAATTTTTTGACCATTTCAGCAGATATAGTGTCTCCATTAGCGCCGTAGGCATTAACGAGCAGCCCTTTTATTTTATACTTATCGGAAGATATGGCATACAATATGTTGTTATCTCCCGGGTCGCTAGGCCCCTCATAGCGATAAAACTGGTCGATGACGAACTCGTCCGGATGAAGTTCCAGTTTTTCGCCCGCATGGATACGGTCGTTTTTCAAGTCAAAATTGCCTGTGTAACCAATCTTTTGTAAAGCCTGGATCTGTTCCGAAAGCGTGTCATATTTTTTCATGGCAGTTATTTTAATAAAACTACGAATTACATCCAACCCCGGATTTTATTCGTACTGTTAGAGACAGATTTTACTGGATATCATTTTTAGCAGACAATATGTTTTTAACAATGCGGACGCCCTAATGAGTTAGCGGCGTTTGCGACATTTGCTCCGCCGGAGACAAGGCTCAAAAACCGACGCCGCAAAATACAGCCATTTTATCTGTTTATTTGCGCGTCTGGTCGATTAAAAAAACGTATACCCCGATAACCGAACTTTTTGCCGGATTTACTGTATATAAAAAGACGTTTTTTTCGTTAAGATAGACCTTTGGTTATAGGCTTGGGTTATAGGGATACGCAGATATTTTAAAGTACAATTAAAACATTAGAATGAAATCAAGGAACATTTTTTTTGGCGCGCTGGCTGCCGCGGCGTTTATGATGGCGGCTTACTGTCCAAAACCCGCTCCGGCGGCTAATAAAGAAGCCGTGCTGATGCAGACCCTCGTTGCGGGACTGGGGCAGCTACATTTTAATCCCCCGGTGATGGACGATGAATTTTCTAAGAAAGTATATAAGGTTTATATAAACCATCTAGATTTTGGAAGGCGCTTTTTGACCCAGGCGGACGTTAATAAACTAAAAGCCTACGAAACTAAACTGGACGACCAGATCAATACGGGGTCGACGGAATTTTTTGACCTGTCGCTCTCTTTATTTGACGCGGGCGTGACCAAAGCGCAGGGCTTATTCACGCAGGCAACCGCGCAGCCGATTGACTTTAGCGTGAAAGAGGACGTCGAACTGGACGGCGATAAAAAACCGTTCGCTAAAGACGACGCCGAATTGCAGGATATGTGGCGCAAGACTTTAAAATATGAAGTGTTGTCCCGCCTGACTAATAAACTGGAAGATAAGGAAAGCGGTAAGGCCGACGTCAAAGATAAAACGGAAACCGTTTTAGAACAGGACGCGCTGAAAGAGGCAACCAAAAATTACATGGATTATTTCAAGCGGTTGAAAAAAGTGAAACGCGGCGAGCGGTTCAGCATTTTTTTGAACGCCATTACGGCCGTGTACGATCCGCATACGGAATATTTTGAGCCCATTGATAAGCAGAATTTTGACCTATCTATGTCCGGCCGGCTGATCGGAATCGGCGCGCGTCTTCAAAGCGATCCCGACGGAGATTATACCAAAGTAACGGATATTATGATCGGAGGTCCGGCCTATAAACAAAAAGAACTGAAGGAGGGCGACCTGATCGTTAAAGTTGCGCAGGGAGAAAAAGAGCCGGTCAGCACAGCCGGCATGGACATCAACGAAGTCGTGTCAATGATCCGCGGCAAGGAAGGCACTGAAGTTCGTCTGACCGTTAAAACAAAGGCTGATGGCTCTCTTAAAGTTGTTTCGATCATTCGGGAGGAAGTAATTGTTGAAGAAACTTTCGCTAAATCTTTAATCCTCCAGGAAAATCCAGCCGCCGATAAGATCGGTTATATCCATTTGCCAAAATTCTATGCAGATTTCGACAAAGCCGAAGGACGCCAGTCGGCGGAAGACGTAGAAGTTGAAATTGAGAAACTGAAAAGGGCGGGCGTAAAAGGGATCATTTTAGACCTTCGCAACAACGGCGGCGGCTCTTTAAGGGACGTCCAGAAAATGGCGGGCTTCTTTATTGAAAAAGGTCCGATCGTACAGGTCAAAGGAAGGGACGCCAAGCCGGAAGTTTTGAACGACGACGATGACGCGGTGCAATATACGGGCCCGCTGGTGATTATGCAGAATGAATTCAGCGCTTCCGCGTCGGAGATTATGACGGCCGCCATGCAGGATTACGGACGGGCGGTGATCGTGGGTTCCAACAGTTACGGAAAGGGAACCGTTCAGCGTTTCTTTAATTTGGATCGCGCTATCCGGGGCAACGACGACGTCAAACCCTTAGGCGATGTGAAAGTTTCTATTCAAAAATTCTTCCGCGTTAACGGCGGTTCTACACAGTTGCGGGGCGTTAAACCGGATATTTTCCTGCCGGATAATTATACCGATATTAAAGTAGGCGAAGAAAGCAATGATTATCCGATGCCGTGGACGCAGATTAATCCCGTTAAATTTGGCCAGTCGGTGGCTGATCTAAAAAACTCCATTCCTCAGATCGCAGCGAAGAGCGCGGACCGCGTCAAAAAAAGCGAATATTTCAGGCTGGTAGCGGAAAATGCTAAAATGATTAAGACCCGTCGCGACCATTCGGAATTTCCGCTGAAGTTGTCTGATTACAGGGCTTATGAACAAAAGCAAAAGGATTTCACGAAGAAGTTCGACGCGTTACACCAGACGATCAACAGCTTTACCGCAACAAGTCTTTCAGACGATTTTCAAAGCATACACCGGGATTCTACCAAGATCAAAACCAATAACGAATGGTTAAAAGACGCGGTAAAAGATCAGCATCTGTATGAGACAGTCGAAATTATGAAAGACCTGATTCAAAGTTCTGCACATGCGACGGCTGCCGCAGTTTCTAATAAATAACCGTTGGTTATTTGCTTTGCTGTAGAAATAAAGTATTCATTCTAATATTTAAAAGACCTTTTAACTCGACGCAGTTAAAAGGTCTTCTTTTTAAAACTATACCCTCTGAAACGACGTACATACAGAAAAATATGGCCCCGAAGCGCGCGAATTGTTCGCGCAACATTGCGGCGACCCAAAGTTTTAATTTTTCCCTGCATAAAATATTTCTTTCCCTGATACGGCGCCCGCCGATTTATTTATCTTTGCCGAGGTAGGCGTCAGCAATCAGCTTTTTATTTTACAGAGACAAATATGGAATACCGGATCGAAAAAGACACGATGGGCAAGGTGGAAGTACCGGCCCATGTATATTGGGGAGCGCAAACTCAACGCTCCATTGAAAATTTTAAGATCGCCCGCGATACCAATAAAATGCCGCATGAGATCATCCTGGCATTTGCGTACCTGAAAAAAGCGGCGGCGCTGGCCAACCTCGACGCAGGCGTGTTAAGCAAAGAAAAATCCGACCTGATCGGACAGGTTTGCGACGAGATCTTGGCCGGCAAACTCGACGATCAGTTTCCGCTGGTAGTTTGGCAAACCGGTTCCGGCACCCAAAGCAATATGAACGCGAACGAAGTGGTTGCTTACCGTGCTCATGTTATTCACGGCGGTGCGCTTTCGGACGAACTAAAATTCATCCATCCTAACGACGACGTCAATAAATCGCAGTCGTCCAACGATACATTTCCGACGGCAATGCACATTGCGGCTTATAAATTATTGACGGAAACGACGATCCCGGGCGTACAGCGCCTGCGCGACACCCTCCACGAAAAAGCGGGCGCTTTCAAGGACGTCATCAAGATCGGGCGCACTCACTTTATGGACGCCACCCCGCTAACCCTGGGTCAGGAATTTTCCGGCTATGTTTCGCAATTGGATCACGGCCTGAAAGCGCTTAAGAATACGCTTGATCATTTGTCCGAACTGGCGCTGGGCGGCACGGCGGTCGGAACGGGTATTAACACCCCGCCCGGATATGCAGAAAACGTGGCGGCGCATATTGCGCGGCTAACCGGTTTGCCATTTATTACTGCAAAGAATAAATTTGAAGCCCTCGCGGCGCACGACGCCATTGTAGAAAGCCACGGGGCGCTGAAAATGCTGGCCGTCAGCCTGATGAAAATCGCCAACGATATCCGGATGCTCTCTTCCGGTCCGCGAAGCGGGATCGGCGAAATTCATATCCCCGATAACGAGCCGGGATCCAGCATTATGCCGGGTAAAGTCAACCCGACGCAATGCGAAGCGCTCACAATGGTGGCCGTGCAGGTCATGGGCAACGACGTGGCCATCACGATCGGCGGCTCGATGGGTCATTTTGAACTCAACGTGTTTAAGCCGGTCATGATCTATAATTTCCTGCATTCCGCGCGGCTGATCGGCGAAGCCTGCGTTTCCTTCACTGATAAATGCGTCGCCGGTATCGAGCCGATCTACGCCAATATTAAAAAACACGTCGATAATTCGCTTATGCTGGCAACGGCCCTGAATACCCATATCGGCTATTACAAAGCGGCGGAAATCGCTCAGACAGCTCATAAAAAAGGGCAAACCCTGAAAGAAACCGCCGTTGAATTGGGCTACCTTACGCCGGAACAATTTGATCTTTGGGTAAAACCGGCAGATATGATTGGAACAGTAAACGTATGATCCA
This sequence comes from Chitinophagales bacterium, assembly GCA_038230555.1. Taxonomy (GTDB): domain Bacteria; phylum Bacteroidota; class Bacteroidia; order Chitinophagales; family Saprospiraceae; genus JAAFJT01. Next base: position 9,551 of record JBBRMZ010000018.1, on the reverse strand, counting down.
TTTTAAAATCTACAACAAAATGAGACAACACAAAGCCATTATGAAATTGCCCGTCGGCGGCAAAGCAGCTTGGACGAAGATCATGCAGGGCGAAACGCCCGTCGACAAGGGAATCGATAAAAATATGCCCATTGTTTGCTCCGTCGCCGAGTTTCCGGACGGAACTAAAGTAATCGGCGGCGTCCTAAAATCGGATCAGCCGGAAGTATTCAATATTAAGTTCATGTACGCGACCGACGCCAATGGGAAGGTATATCCTAATAACCCGGTCGACGTGTCCGACAATGAAGATTTTATGTCTAATTCAATTACTTTCTTCCTGAACGATAACGAGGAAGTTGAATACCAGGTGGAATTTACGGAATCGACCGTGTAAACTTAAAACTAACCAATGAAAAAACCAATACTTTTGATTCTCCCTGCCCTCGCGCTGACCTGCGCCCTTTGGGGACAGACGGCAGCGCCGCGCAAAGTAGCTAACTTCAACGGCGGCTGGCGTTTTCACCTGGGCGACATAGCAGAAGCCAAAACGACCTCTTTTGACGATCAGACCTGGCGCGTTTTGCGACTTCCGCACGACTGGTCTATTGAAGGAACTTTTAGCCCCGACGCCCCGGCGACGGTCGACGGCGGCGCTTTGCCGGGCGGCGTCGGCTGGTACCGCAAAACGTTCACCGTCCCGGCTTCCAGCCTGCATAAAAAAACTTTCATTGATTTTGACGGCGTTTACCGCAACAGCGAGGTATGGATCAACGGCAACCTCTTGGGAAAACGCCCTTACGGATACAGTTCTTTTGAATACGAACTAACGCCCTACCTGAAAATTGGAAAGCCAAACGTGATCGCTGTCCGGGCGGACAATAGCGATCAGCCAAATTCCCGCTGGTATTCCGGCTCGGGGATCTTTCGCAACGTCTGGTTGAAAACAACCGGCGCGCTGCGGGTAGATCATTGGGGAACGTTTGTGACGACGCCAAAAGTTGGCGCGACCTCCGCCGAGGTTCGCATCGAAACGCGGGCAGTCGACGGGCGGTCAAAACCGGCGGCCTATACGCTGACTACCCGTATTCTCGATATGTATCGAACAGAAATTGTGCGGACGAAAACCAACTCGAGCGCTTCCGCTGGAGATCAGCCAACGATGCAGACCGTAACCTTGCCGGCGCCCAAAAGATGGTCTGTCGACCGCCCGTATTTATACACGGCAGTCAGCGAAATCCGTTCGGGCGGCAATTTAGTCGACCGCTACGAAACGCCTTTTGGCGTCCGCACTATCCGGTTTGACCGCGAAAAAGGTTTTTTTCTGAACAACGAGCGCGTTGTGATCAATGGCGTCTGCAACCACCACGATCTGGGCGCTTTGGGTTCGGCCATTAATAAACGCGCTTTGGAGCGGCAACTGGAGATTTTGAAGAAAATGGGCTGCAACGGTATCCGTACTTCCCACAACCCGCCCGCTCCGGAATTATTAGACCTGTGCGACCGCATGGGTTTTATCGTGATGGACGAAGCGTTCGATATGTGGAAAAAGAAAAAAAAGCCGTTCGACTATTCCATTGATTTTGACCAGTGGCACGAGCGCGATCTGCAGGATATGATCCTGCGCGACCGCAACCATCCCTGCGTGGCGATCTGGAGCATCGGCAATGAAATCCCCGAACAGGGAGACACGACGGGAACAATCCTGACCAAAGAACTTTGCGCCATCGTCCGAAAACTGGATACGACCCGACCAATCGGTTCGGCAAACGACGCGGTTTGGGCGGGCAACTATATTATCAAATCCGGCGCGATGGATTTGGTGGGGATCAATTATCATCACCAGTTATATTCAAAATTGCCGGAAATGTATCCGAAAGGTGCTTTTTTCGGTTCGGAAACGGTTTCGGCGCTGGAATCGCGCGGCCATTACGATATGCCCGCCGATAGTATCCGCCGCTGGCCCGTCCGGTGGGATTCCGCTCTGACGACCGGCAACCCCGATCAAACTTGTTCCGCCTACGATAATTGCAGCGCCCCTTGGGGTTCCACGCACGAAGAAACCTGGAAGTCGCTCAAGGCTTTGCCCTATATGGCGGGTCAATTTATCTGGACCGGATTTGATTACTTGGGGGAACCCACACCCTATCACTGGCCTTCCCGAAGCTCCTATTTTGGAATCGTCGATATGGCCGGTTTTCCTAAAGACGTTTATTATATGTACCAGAGCGAATGGACCTCGAAACCCGTTCTCCACCTTCTTCCGCACTGGAATTGGACCGCCGGCCGGCCGGTCGACGTCTGGGCCTATTTCAACCAGGCCGACGAAGTAGAGTTGTTTTTAAACGGCCAGTCGCTGGGCAGCCGGACGAAAAAAGGCGATGATCTGCACGTTTCTTGGCGCGTCCCCTTTGCGGCGGGAACGCTAAAAGCCGTTTCGCGGTCGAACGGCAAAACGGTTAAAACAGAAGAGATCCATACGGCCGGCGCCCCCGCAAAAATTCGTCTTACAGCGGACCGGCGGACGATTAATGGAGACGGAGACGACCTGTCTTTTGTAAAGGTCGAAATTCTGGATCAAAACGGAAATTTGGTTCCCGACGCCAACGCGCGGGTTGCCTTTTCCATCACCGGCGAAGCCGATCTGGCGGGTGTCGATAACGGCGAGCAAACTAACCACGATTCTTTTAAAGCCCGTAATTGCAAAGCGTTCAACGGTTTGTGCCTGGCGATCGTCCGCGCGCGGAAGTCTGCCGGGAAAGTTACCCTGCGGGCGACGGCGGCAGGTTTGCAAAGCGCTTCGGTCGGCATTCTAATTAAATAACAGACCTTAAAGTTATATTTCATCATTCATAACTCATCATTAAAGAACATGGTTTACCAGGCAAATCCACACCGGTATCAGGAAATGACCTATCGCCGCTGCGGCAAGAGCGGATTGATGCTGCCGGCCGTTTCGCTGGGTCTGTGGCATAATTTTGGCGGCGTGGACGTGCTGGAAACCGGCCGCGCCACTCTCCGGCTGGCGTTCGACAACGGCGTCACCCATTTCGATCTGGCCAACAATTATGGCCCGCCTCCCGGCTCAGCGGAAGAAAACTTCGGCGTATTATTTAAAAAAGATTTTTCCAGCCACCGCGACGAATTGATCATTTCTTCCAAAGCCGGATACCTGATGTGGGACGGACCTTATGGAGAATGGGGTTCGCGAAAATATTTGATCGCCAGTATGGACCAAAGCCTGAAAAGAATGGGACTGGATTACGTGGATATTTTTTACAGCCACCGCCCCGATCCGAATACGCCGCTGGAAGAAACCATGTCGGCGCTGGACGCCGTCGTCCGTCAGGGCAAAGCGTTGTATGTGGGTATTTCTAATTACCAGACCGAAGACGCGGCGCGCGCGGTCGAACTTTTGCGCGGCTTGGGTACGCCCTGCCTGATCCATCAACCCAAATATTCGATGTTCGACCGGTGGGTTGAACCGACGCTGCTGAGTTTCCTGGAAAAAGAAGGGATAGGCTGCATTCCCTTTTCGCCGCTGGCGCAAGGACTATTGACCAACAAATACCTGCACGGCGTTCCCGACGATTCGCGGGCGGCCAAAGAACACGGGTTCCTGAAAAAAAGCGCTATCACGCCTGAAACGCTGGGCAGGATACAAAAACTCAACGCGCTGGCGCTGGAGCGCGGCCAAACGCTCGCGCAAATGGCTCTATCCTGGCTGCTCAAAGATCAACGGGTGACGTCCGTCCTGATCGGCGCCAGCCGGCCCGAACAATTACAGGATTCTCTGCATTGTCTTAAAAACCTGAAATTCAGCAAGGAAGAACTGGATCAAATTGAAGTGATTTTGCAGAACCATGCCTGAAATTGAAAAACATAATGATGGCGTCGAACTATTTTACGCGCCCGACCGCGCCGCCTGGCGCGACTGGCTACAGGAAAATTGCAAAACGCGTAAAGCCGTCTGGCTCGTGTACTACAAAAAGCAAAGCGGAAAACCCAGCGTCAGCTACGACGAAGCGGTAGAGGAAGCGCTGTGTTTTGGATGGATAGACAGTAAACTGAATAAACTGGACAAAAGTCGGTTAATCCAATATTTTTCGTCCCGCAAACTTAAAAGCGCGTGGAGCAAGTCCAATAAAGTCCGCGTCGAACGCCTGGCTGCCGAAAGCAGGATGGCGCCCGAAGGGCTGGCAAAAATAGAAACCGCCCGATCCAACGGCGCATGGAACGCGCTGGACGATGTGGAAGCGCTAGTGGTTCCCAATGATCTGCAAGCGTCGTTAGAAACCGAGCCGGAAGCGTTGCGTCATTTTACCGCGTTCCCGCGTTCTTCCAAAAAAAATATCTTGGAATGGATTCAAAATGCTCGAAAGGTCGCCACACGCGCCAAAAGAATCGAACAAACGGTCGGAATGGCAAAAGAGAACTTGCGCGCCAACCATTACCGTCAGTAAGGGCCTTCATTACCGAAAAGCAATTTTGCGCTCTTTGGCGCCGAAAGCGTTGAGGCGCGCGCGGGTATCGGCGGCGAAAGCGGCCATTTTTGCTTTAAAGCCGGCGTCCATGCCCAACAAGGCCTCGCGTCCGTTTTCATAACAGGATATAGGAACGATAAAATAATGGCGGCGACCTTCGATCTCCGGGTCGTACCTGAAAACCGGGATATAATATACGGAGCCTACCTGCGCAACGCCGTTTTTTCTATCCACGTCGACTTCCAGCGCGATTCCGCCGTCGGTGTGGGGAAAGGGTTGCGAAGAAATAAAATTGCCCAGGGAATAAGCGGTCAGGTATTTTTTGCCGCCCGGTTGAAGGGATTCCATTTTGACGGGTTGCACGACGTGCGGGTGCGAGCCGATCACGACGTCGGCGCCCCACTCGTGGAGGGCCCGGGCGACGCCTCTTTGAATAGCGTTCTCGTAGAGTTCATGTTCTTCGCCCCAATGCAAAAAAGCGATAATAATATCCGGTCGCATGGCTTTAGCGGTCTCCATATCTCGACGGACGGCGTTCATATCCAGCCGGTTGACGATGCGCGGCGGGGCGGTCGTCAGGCCGTTCGTGTGATGGGTATAGTTGACCAGCGCGATCTTAAATCCGTTCTTATAAAAGATCATTGGATAAAATATGTCCCGTTCCAGTTGGTTCCTGAAGACGCCAGTTTGCAGTAATCCGCTCCGGCGCGAGGCTTCGATGGTGTGGTCGATCCCGTCGCCGCCCGAATCGTTAGCGTGGTTATTGGCGCCGACGACAATATGGAAACCGGCTTCTTTAATGGCGGTCGCCATTTCGTCGGGGCTTCTGAATTGCGGGTAACCGGTATAAGGAGGTCCGCCGGGCATGGTGAACTCCAGGTTGCCGATGGCAACGTCCGCTTTCTCCAGGACGGAGCGAATATATTTAAAGCACTCGCCAAAATCAAAAGCGTTTGGGCCGGTTTGGGCGGCTTCTATTTGGGGAGCCTGGCTCATAATATCGCCCGCAAAAATCAGGCGGAGGGTTGGAGGGCGGTTTTGCGCCTCGTTCGGCAAATGACCCGGGGCGGCTGGAATTTCCTTTTCAGACGCAGGCGGCGTTGTGGCCGGTTCCGGGCATTCGCCCGACCAAAATAGGAGAGGGAGCAACAAAAAACAACATTTCGCGCTCATAGTATAACAGGTTAAAGCGGTTCTTTCATTATGCTATTGTTGAGCTGGATCCTCAATTGGCGGCGGCGCTTCCTCGACGGCGCGGGCCGCAGCCGGAGCGCTCCCGTCGGAGCGGACGACATAATATCCTTTTTCGCCATGCGCCAGCCTGGCGCGGCGCACTTTTTCGACCAGGGCTTGACGGTCGGGCGCGATGGAGCCTTTTAAAAATTGTTCAATCATCAGGCCGGTAATCGGGGCGGCAAAGTCGTTGCCCCAGCCGCCGTTCTCCACGTAAACGGCAATGGCAATTTTCGGGTTTTCCATAGGCGCGAAGCCCATGAACACCGAATTGTCGTTACCGTTCGTCGTTTGGGTGGTGCCAGTTTTACCACAAACCACGACGCCAGGGATACGGGCATTGCTACCCGTTCCGTAATCAATTACCTTGCGCATACCGGCGACTACCGGGGCAAAATGCGCCGGGTCAATTCCAGCATAATGCTTGAAGGTATACTTGGGATCGATCCCGCTGCCGTCTTTAAACCCCTTCACGACATGGGGTTGATAATAAAAACCTCGGTTTGCAATGACTGTGCACATATTAGCTATTTGGAGCAGGGTAAGCTGATTTTCCCCTTGTCCGATGCCGTTGGAGACCAGCGCGGTCGAGTACCATTTCCCCAGGCCTTTCGCCGTGATGGATTTATCGTAGAATTTTGAACTCGGGATGAATCCTTTTTTTTCGCCAAATAAATCGATCCCCAACTGCGCGCCCAAACCGAACTTAGCAGCGTAAGCGCTCAGGCTGTCCAGTCCTTCGTGGGGATTATAAAAACCATATTTATCGACCATTGCCCGGTAAAGGGTGCAAAAATAATTGTTGCAGGAGTTTTCAATCCCTTCTTCCAGATTGGCGGACGGCGGATGGTGGTGACATTTGACGCGCAGGTTTTTATAAAAATAGCCCCCGTTACAGCCCATTCCCCGGTCTTTATCCCAAACGTTCATTTGCAGGGCGATGAGCGCCAGCATAGGTTTAAAAACCGAACCGGGCGTGTACTGGGCGCTGATGGTCCGGTCGAATAGCGGTTTCAGCGAATCGGTCAGGAGCGCCTGCATGGTCGCGCTGCGCTCTTTATTAATGGTCAATTTTTCAGGGTCAAAATTGGGCGAACTGACCATGGCGAGGATTTCGCCCGTAGACGGCTCGATAGCGACAACGGCGCCGGCTTTATTTTGTAATAATTTTTCGCCCAGCGCCTGTAATTTAAGATCCAGTCCGGTCAGCATATCCCTGCCCGCGATGGCGGCGGAATCCAGCGCGCCGTTATCGTAGGGGCCGACGAGTCTGCCGACGTTGTCTTTCAGCGTATATTGTATCCCTCGCTTGCCGCGCAAAAAATCTTCATATTTCGCTTCCAGCCCGCTGGCGCCTTTATAATCGCCCGGTTCGTAGGCGGGGTGTTTTCTTAAATAATCGTCGTTGACCTCGTCGATATAACCCAGAACATGGCCGGCGGAATGTTGCGGGTAGCCCCGGACGTTGCGCACCTGAACAAAAAAACCGGGGAATTCGCTCATGCTTTCCTGGAACCGCGCAAACGTTTGCGGCGAGATCATGGTCATGAATGGAAAAGGGATAGACTGCGAATACCGCATCTTAAAATCCTTATTGAGGTTCGCGCTGAACGTGGCCGTATCAATTCCTAACTGGCGGCAGAATTTGAAGGTATCCATTTTTGGACTCATCAGCCGGTAGGTGACCATCAGGTCGTATAAAGGGTTGTTATATACCAGCAATTCTCCGCTGCGGTCGTAGATCAGCCCGCGCGAAGGATAAACGACGCTTTTATCAATAGCGATGGCGGCGGCCTTATTGCGGTAAGCGGTATCTATTAATTGCAGTTGCGCGGCCCGCCCCAAAAGCAAAACGGCGGTCGCGATAAAAACTCCAATAATGACGTACTGGCGATCCTGAAAAGTATTGCGAAGCGACATGGTTGAAAATATCTGTAACGACCTTTTTAATCGTTGGGATCAAATAAAAAACTATAAATCATCACCAGTAAAAACGAAATAACAAAACTTGGAATTGCCCTTGCTAAGATTTTATCCCAATTATAAAAAGTAAATTCTTCCACAGAAAAAAATACGAGGCAATGAAGCGCCATAAAGATGGCCGCATACTTGGAAAACCACAAAAAGCCAAATTTTTTCTTTGTAGGACTTACGGCGTCTTTAAAGCCTCCCGGCGGCTCGTTGAGTTCCAGGATGGCCTGACGGCTATAAGCGGTGAAAACGCAGGCGGCGGCATTGACCCCCCAAGTGTTATAAAAAAAATCGACGATCAGGCCGCATCCAAAGCCGATCAGGGCCATTAGTCCGCGCGGAGTGGAGAGCGGCAGGAACATCAAAAAAACCGGATAAATGAAAACGCTGATATAATTAAAATCGTCGCCGCCCAAGTTGACCCTTTTGAGGGCAAGACCCTGTATGGCGATCAAAAATATAAACCGCGCCGCGTTTCTTAGTAAAATAGTATTCATAATTAAGCTATCAGCGCTCAGCTTTCAGCCGCCTGTTGTAATTTATTGAATATAAGTAAATTAAGGCTGACTGCTAAAGCCCGACGAACTACAAAGTAGCCGGCTAAGGTTTTCGTTTCTTTTTTATTTTTATATCGGGTTGCGGTTCGGAGCGGAGATCCCTCAATTCCTCCATGCCCATATTTCCGACCACGTAAACGTAGCGCGCTTTGTTCAGATCGTTTGAAAGCAAAACGTCGATGGTGTAAAAATTAGTGCCGTTATCCACGCGGGCGTCCGCCACAGTTCCGACGCGCAGTCCGCCGGGGAACACCTCGGAAAAACCGCTCGTGACCACCGTATCGCCTTTTACGACCTCGGCATGTTTAGGCACGTATTCCAGGGTCATGTGTTTTGGATTTCCGCCCTTCCAGATCAGCGATCCAAAGTTGCGGTTGCGCCGGATCATGGCGCTAATGGAAGTTTGTTTATGAAGGAGCGACATCACGAGCGAATAATTGGGGGAGACTTTCCGGACAATTCCGACAATTCCGTCGGCGCTGATCACGCCCATGTCTTTTTTGACGCCGCTTAAACTTCCTCGATTAAGCGTGAGGTAATTATCTACCCGGACGATAGAGTTATCGATCACCTCGGCGGCGATGTACTGGAATTTTTCGAGCGCAAGCTTTACGCGCGGCGAATCGGGCGAGACGGCGAAGGTATCGAGCGGAAACCGAACCGTTCCCGTTTCAACCGTATTATTATATTTGACGCTTTCAAGGCGGGTGAGCAAAGCGGCGTTCTGATTGGCCAGGCTGTCCGCCATCTCGGAGATGGAAAAATATTTATTGAGACTGCTGAAGTTATTGTAGATCACGCCCGAATAAAAGCGTTCGGTGCTTTGGGCGACGTCGCTCGCTTTCTTATTGTATTGGGCAGTCAGGTAAAGACAATAGCCTTCCAAAAAAAGGAAAAGAAAAAAACTACCGTACTTTAAAATGAAAGTCATGTCGTCGCGCTTTTGTTAAATAAGCTGTCAGATCAGGCTATTTCCATTTCAATGCTTATTTTAAAGCGAAAACAATAGGACGCCCGCCTTTATACTCTTTTTCGATCTATCAGGAACGAATATCTACCCGTATTTTTTAAAGCCAGCCCCGTGCCGCGCACGACGGCCCGCAGGGGATCGCTTGCAACGTGGACGGGCAATTTTGTTTTCTGAGCGATCCGTTTATCAAGTCCCCGGAGCAAAGCGCCGCCGCCGGTGAGGTAAAGTCCCGTTTTGTAAATATCTGCAGCCAACTCCGGCGGCGTAGTTTCGAGGGCTTTCAGGATAGCGTCCTCTATTTTAGAAATGGATTTATCAATGGCGTGCGCGACTTCGGTATAGCTGACCGTAATTTGT
>JBBRMZ010000017.1:0-36150 GCA_038230555.1 Chitinophagales bacterium | reverse complement strand
TACATGTATAAAAAGCATTTCTTCTAATTCAGCGTCGTCTTTTTTTACTAATCTCAATGCATCGTCAAACTTATTCTCCCGGTAAGTAGCATGGGTTTCTAACCTGACCCCCGTTCGATTTAAGATATTTGCTTTAGTGGTAGTAACGCTGTGCTCGGTAAAATGAAAAAAATTGGCCGCGCTGGCTGCGCTAACGGCGGTCTCTTCAAAAACTTTAATAAAATCGCGCGCGTCCCTCGCCCCGCCGCTGCATATTACCGGTATGCTCGCTACTGCGCAGACGGAATTAATTAGATCCAGATCGTACCCCAAGTATGACCCGTCGCGATCAACAGAATTGATCATTAACTCCCCGGCGCCTAAATCCTCAGCTTGCTTGGCAATAACCGACGGAGAAATATCTATTACAGTTTTTCTAAGATAATCATATACGCCATAGCCTTTGGAAGTCTTAATAGCGTCTAAACTCGCGACTATGCACTGGCTTCCAAATACTAAAGCCGCTTCTGTTATCAATGCAGAATGATGAAGGACCGACTGATTAATGGATATTTTATCCGCGCCGCAATGCATCAATTCTTTGATATGATCCACAGAACGAATTCCACCGCCAACCGTCAAAGGAACAAAGCATTTAACCGAAGCCTTTTTGACCATCAGGTAATCCGGTTCGGTCTTTTTGGCGCTCGCGGAAATATCAAGCAATATTATCTCGTCGATGCCCCACTGATTCAGAAACTCTATCGCTATCGCCGGTTTGCCAACCGGGAGGTATTTCTTGAACCCAATACTTTGAACGACGACCCCGTCTTTTACCACTAAAGTCGCGGCTACTCTTTTCTTTAACATTACTGTAGGGAATTAAAAAACCCCCTGAATAATTTAAGCCCATTCGTTTGACTCTTTTCAGGATGGAATTGTACTCCAAATATATTATCAAGTTGCACTGCCGCCGTTACTTTAATACCATAATCACAAAATCCGGCAACATATTTTTCATCGCAATCAAAATAAAAACTATGGTCAAAGTAAAAATTGCTCTCATCGTCAAGACGATTAAATAGCGGCGCTTTCTTATCCACTTTTACATCGTTCCATCCCACGTGAGGCACGGCAAAGGCGGTCGGCAATTCCAATTTTTTAACCCGGCCCTCAATCCAATTCAACCCCTCATGTAAACCATTCTCTTCGCCTACGGTAGCAAACATCTGCATACCTACGCAGATACCCATTATCGGCTTCTTTTTAACCAATACCTGTTCTCCCAGAATTTCATCTAAATGACGTGAACGCAAATTGGACATGCATTCTTCAAAGGCCCCTACCCCGGGAAATATTAAAACGTCCGCTGCTGAAATCTGATTTTCTTGATCCGATATCTTTAATTTCTTATATCCAAGATAACCAATCGCGTTTGAAACAGAATACGTATTCCCAATACCATAATCTATTATTACAATTTTTTCTTTCATCATACTCCTTCCCCCACTTTAAATTTTGGTTTATAATGACCTTTATCGTGTTTATAAAACAAGCCGTTATTAACTGTTTTATCTACCAAATCCCAAAACTCATCCACTGTTACGCCAATATAATCGCTAAAACTTTTAATATATTTCGGTGAACATTTACCGTCGTATTTTTCAACTAATTTAATGCCCTCCTCTCGGGTTATCCTTTTATTTCGAATATCCTCGTTTACATAATCCGATATCCTTCCAAATCCAAATTTTAAGTATTTAATCATCTGGTTAAACGTAACCCAATCTTCGTCCAACGAGGTAATTCCAAGCGGGTCTCCTATCTCCCATGGCTTTTCATCTCTAATCTCCAGCCCCCTAAGGACCGAATAATTCCCGTTATCCACCAAAGACCAATCCTTCCAAAAATAACCTAAAAAAGTAATCCGCAAATGAGCGGCTTCCATGTCCCTTTCCGACGGATAGCAATACTGTAAAATGTCGTTCTTCTTTACCTCCTCGCTCAATAGCCAGTTAATATCTCCCCCGCCGAGGGTATTCATCTTACGAAGGCTGTTCCCGTCGCTGCCGCTTTTACCCATCACATTCATATCTCCCAGTTGCAAAGCTGTATTTTCTCCCCACCATATCAAAGGTATCTGATAGACTATAGCCAACCTCGGTACGCTGCTAAATAAAGCTAATTCTGTGGACTTGCACCAATTGGTATATTCAAAAAAACCCTTGCGCATTAATTTTCTCCAAATTTGAGGGGAAGGATTAATGTTAATACAATCAAAACCATGCTTGATCATGTTAGATACATTATCCACTCCTTTCTGCGTAACCTGTTCAGGCGGATAACCTAATGAAACAAGCAAAGGATTCATCTTTAAAACATCTTTTACGTAAAAAGCCTGCCTTGTACTGTCTTTTCCCCCACTCACGCCTATTATACAATCATAACCCGATTGATTATTTGCCTTGCCAAACGCTACAATTTCCGCCAGCTCTATTTGGCGTGCGTCCCAATCCACCTCTTCTAAACTATTATGATAATTACATGCCGGACAAATACCTTTCGCGTCAAACAATATGCCTGGTCTTGTATCTGTTTGTAAACAAATTTTGCAATATTTCATGTGGGGTTTAATATTCCGTACTCAATTATATCATAATATTGTCCTTCTTTATAGATGGCTTCCTTTCGAACCCCCTCTTGTGTCATTCCTAATTTCTCGGCCAATTTTTGCATACCGATATTCTTTGAAGACGTTCCGCAATGAATGCGATGGAGGTTGAGGGTTTTAAAACCGTGTTGGATAAGTAATATACCCGCTTCATGCATTACTCCTTTGCCCCAGTAATTCTTCTCCCCCAAAAGAAAACTGATCTCGGCATTTCGGTCAATCCAACTAATGTTTTGCAAACTGATATTGCCTATATGTTCATTATGAGTTTTTTCTACAACCGCTAATACTAATATATCATTAGATTCAACAGCCGAATTAATGTAACTTAAAAGCCGTTGCGGAGACAGTGGAAACCTTCCATGAGAGTTATCTTTAACTATATCGCCATCGTTTAACCAAAACCGGTAGTTGCCCTCAATATCTTTCTCATTTAGTTGGCGTAAATAGATATTCTCTCCTCTCAGAAAAATATCGTTCTTTAGTTCCATGGATTTAGATTAATTGATTGAGTTTACATAAAATAGTTTCTGGATATATAATTTCTCCGATTCCTTTACCGGCAAACGGGTCATTATCGATTATAAGAGGAAAATAGCGAAGTACCGGCTTTTTCAAAATGGAGGCTTCAATAAGAAAACTGGAAAAAAATCCAATCACCACATCTGCATAATATATTAGAGTATTGACGTCTATACCCGAAGGAGCGAGAATTGCTTTACCGTTGAGCGCCTGTTTTAAAGTCATTATATTTTGGTTTGGGTGGGGATTTACCACAAAATGACAACTTTTAGCCGTAGCCTCTATTACTTCGCTCAATTCCGTGGTTGCGCTGATTTCATCAAAACCGTAAATTTCAGCGCCTTTAATATTTGATAGGGGGTCCGGCGCAAACACCACTATTTTTTTATCACTCGGGGATAAGCCTAACATATTTAAAAATACTTCTTTTTGGAGAATGGGGGTCCAATTCTCCAAAAAAGTATGGTAGGGATTTCCCAATATTGCAAGTTTACGATCTTCAATCCCTTCTTCGATCGCTATCTTTCTTGCCTCGTCATCTACTACTAAAACAGTATCCGGAAAAATCTCAGCGCCGAAATGATTGAATCGCCCGCGGATAAAAGTCCAGTGATCAACAAAGGCAAAAGTGGGAATGGATAATTTCTTTGCGGCATTAAGATACTCTAATTCGATTTTAGAAGTGTAAGAGGTGCCTGTAAAAACAAAATCAGGCGAAAATCCTTCCAATTCTTCCGAAGGCGTTTTTTGTGCCTTACTAACTTTCACAGTAAACTGATCATAAAAATTATACTCCCTGTCGGAGATAATTTTGTAAGCGCTCAATTTAGATCCTAAAATTTCAACCAAAGCTAATACCGGCTTCGCCCCGCCCGGATCGCTGAATACAAAAAACCCTCTACCCCTAAACGCTGACAGCCTTCGTCTGTAACTCATGAATATTCTCAATTACTTTATGAAAAGCGGATATCACGTCGTCCATATCCGCTTTGCTCATTCCAGGGCGCATGTACTCATGGGTAAATAATTCTTCAAAGTGTAGTTTTTCTGCATTCGGACAAATCCCTCGGCTATAATCCACTGTCCCTTTATATTTTTCACAATTGAAAGAGCAGTGCGCCGCGCGTTGTTGATAAAGCGGCTGTAAATAAAGCGGTCTTACGTAACCCGCTCCTATCAGGGGTGTATCTTCGCGCAAAACCGCTGAAGGTATTTCAGCTTTAATTGCGCCGATAAATGTATTACGGTCAATCCCGATTATTTCTTTCTTAAATTTAAATGCCTGCACGTAATATACGTGTTTGTTATACTCTTCCACAACTGGAGGTATAATGCCCGGTATTTTCCCAAGTAAGTCGGAAAGGTAAGCGGCATTTTTCAATCGTTCCTCTAATAATGTAGGTAGCTTCTTCAATTGCTCGATTCCTACAGCCGCCTCCATCTCCGTCATTCGGTAATTAAATCCATAAGTATTTTCAATATCTGTAATCCCTTTAGGTTCCACCACGTTTTCCCCGTGATTCCTGATCAAATATGCCTTTTCCGCCAACTTCTCATTATCGGTGACAATCATTCCTCCCTCACCTGTATGTATATGTTTATGATAATTCAAACTAAAAACGCCGATATCTCCTAATAAACCCACATACTTACCCTTATAAGTTGCCATGGGCGCCTGGGCGCAATCCTCTATGACATACAAATTATGTTTCCGCGCTATTGCCATAATTTCTTCCATCCTGGCTGGATTTCCAAAAATATGAACAACAATTATAGCTTTAGTTCGGGGCGTGATGCGCGCTTCTATACTTTCAGGATTTAAACCGTAATTCTCGTAGTCAACGTCCGCAAAAACAGGAACGCCCCCATAAATGACGGGAGCTAGCGCGCTTGCCGACATGGTATAAGGAGAAACGATGACTTCGTCTCCCGGTTTAATACCACAGGCGCCGATAGCGGTAAATAATCCTGATGTATTCGAATTTACCGTGATAGCGAACTTACTTCCAAAAAAACTCCCCCATTCTTTCTCGAATTGCCGAACAAGTGGCCCTCCGTAAAAATCCTTATGCCATGCCCCCAAAAACTGCGAGAGATTCCCGCTATCAAGAGCGCCCATCACCGCGCGTTTTTCTTCTTCCCCTATGGTGTTATAGGCGGGAAATAGTTTTGTACGAACCGGCTTGCCGCCGTAGATTGCTAATTTTGCCATATCAATTATTCAAATATTGAAGCATTCTTTCATTCAGCCCTAACGCGTGTAAAAAATTATCTTCTATCTCAACTCCAGAAAGCAAATCATACACATGGCCTATCACCGGCTCCATATAATCTTTTAGACATTCCTCAGTGTGTTTAATATGTTGAAGTGGCGAAAGAAATGCCTTTCCTTCTTCTGCTTTAAATATATCAATTTGCTGACCCGCTTGGGTAATCTGTATCCTGTGGCTGAAGAAATAAAGGTCTATCTCAAAATAAGAAAATTTAACGCATGATAAACCGAGAACGCTTATATTAATATGATTAGAAAAAGCCTGTAAGGATAAGGTAGGATCGTTTTCAAAATGGTCGGCATTAAAGTTATGTTTTTTTATCTCAGTTAAGAGTAAAGGAATATTTGTTATGTATTCTATCAAGTCAAAAGCATGACTGGCATTGTTGATAAACCCTCTTTGATATCTTATAGAAATATTCGTAAGTCTCTCTGTCTTTAGAAATTCACCGACAGTATTTTTCAATTCTTTAAAAGCCGGCTGAAATCGGCGAATATAATTCACAACAACCTTTGAACCCGAAGCCTTGTAAAGGCTTTTTAAATTTTCTAATTCCTTCAATTCGTTTGAAATAGGTTTCTCGCAAATAATTGCTTTGACCCTGGCTTCAAATGCTTGACATAAAAAATGATAATGAGTTTTGGTAGGAGAGCAAATGCTCAAACAATTAAAGCCGCTAAGCTCCTCTGGGCTTAGAGTGTCCTTCACCTTAAAATTATATCGCTCAGCTACTTTGATAGCTAATTCGCGGTTGGCGTCAAATACCGTTACTTCAAAATGAGGGTTTAAAGAATAGCCTTTAGCGTGTGTAAGAATATCATTCTTTTCAAAATCGTACATTGCCCCTATATTCCCACATCCGATTAGCAATGCTCTGTACATGAATAGATTTTATCAGGGAATTACCAAATTTCAATACATTTCGCTTTAATTATTCAGGCGCTTTTCCCTTTCCAATAAAAAAGTATATTTTATTTCAGCCATTTTCCAATCTTCAAGATTGTCAATATCCTGCACTTCTGATTCAGGCGTCTCCATTGGAATACTAAAGTCCGTAAATAATTTACCCGTTTTCAGGAAAACGTCAACTTTAAAAAAATAAAACTGACCGCAATCATGGTATGCGGGAGCTAAATCTTGAGACCGGACGCTCATATATTCCGGCCAATTCATTTTTATAAAACCGTTTTCAATTTTAAACGAACGCAATATAGGAAATCCAAAACTAACAACCGGAATAACCGAATCGGACCCGCTCTCTTTCAACTTATTATATGCCGCCCTAAGTTTTTCCGCCGTCACAAAAGGAGCTGTGGGATATAAACAGCAGCAATATTGGAACAATCTTCCTTGCTTTTTATAATCGTGCAAAACCTCCTTGATAACTTCCGCCGTAGTGGCATAATCATTCGCTGTTTCAACTGAACGAAGAAACGGTATCTTTGCACCCGCTTCTAAAGCTATTTCAGCAATGGATTTATCCTCCGTCGAAACCATCACTTCATCAAAACAACCTGCTCCTAAAGCCGCTGCTATTGAATATTGAATAATTGGTTTCCCCAAAAAATTCTTTATATTCTTCCGCGGAATCCTCTTGCTGCCGCCTCGTGCTGTAATAATCGCCAGACAATTTTCCATAGTCTAATTTTCGAAAATTTTCCTCTTACTCTTTTTCCTTTTAATCCAATGGCAAGCAATTTAATTAGCCCGTTCGCTCGTCACTAAGTCAAAAGTTAAGGCAGTCCCTTTTTTAATGGCTCGGATCGCTTTGTTTCCTAGCGTGCTTTCATAATATTTTGGAGCTATTCCAAAGCCGGGTCGTATTACGCGAATGTTTTCAGATGTAAATATTTCCCCCGCCTGCATATCATCTACTACATAGACGGAACGCTTGAACATTATGCTTTTCTGCTCCGCTTCCTGTATATTGAGTTGGACTCCTCCCAAGGATAAAAAGGCGCGTTCAGTTTCCATCACCAAAGATGCTAACTCCTCGGGTTCAAGCGAAAAAGCGCTGTCTACTCCCCCGTCAGCCCGCCGCAAGGTAAAATGCTTTTCTACTACTCGTGCGCCCAAAGCTACCGCTGCAACGGCGGCGCCTATTCCCATGGTATGATCCGAAAGTCCGATCATGCAATCCGGAAATATCAGTTGCAAAACGGGAATCGTATTTAGATTAGTATTTTCAGGTGTGGAAGGATACGTGCTCGTACATTTGAGTAATACCAAATCTTTACACCCGTTATCTCTCAATACTTTCACGCTTTCAACAATATCGCCAATATTAGATACTCCTGTGGACATGATGATAGGCTTGCCTGTTTGAGCTACTTTTTTTAATAAAGGATGGTGAGTGTTCTCAAAAGAGGCGATTTTGTAAAGCGGAGCGCCAATGTTTTCCAAAAAATCAACGGCAGTCTCGTCAAACGGGCTTGAAAAACAAATCATACCGAGTTCTTTTGCATAATCAAAAATAGCTTGATGCCACTCCCACGGAGTATAAGCTTCTTTATAGAGATCGTAAAGCTCTCTGTTTTTCCAAAGGGAGTTCTGATCTGTTATCGTATATGCCCCTTTTACCGTCATCGTATCTGCAGTATATGTTTGTAACTTAACTGCGTTTGCACCGCTTTCGGCAGCCGCTTTGACAATTTGCAAAGCGCGATCTAATGATTGGTTATGATTGCCAGACATTTCGGCAATAATAAAAGGTCGTTCCGTAGAAGAAATAGTAAAATGTCCTACTTTTATTTCTTTCATCAGTTTATATTAAGGGAATAACAATATGAATTTGAATAGTTTTCAGCTGGGGTGACCTGAAAATTCAGAGATTCAAAAATACGAACCGACGCTATATTATCACATTTGACATATCCAAGAATTGTCTTCACTACTTTTTCTTTCCGCAGTTTTTCGATCGCTGCGATCAACATATATCTACCCGCTCCATGTGTTCTGAATTGTGGGTCGACGGAATAATTTGATATTGCGACACTATTATCCATTTCAAAGCGTACCTGGCCTACAGGCTGCAGGCCGCTATAAAATGTGTACATAACAGTATTGGGATTAGACGTTTTATCTGCAAACCATTTCAAGTGGTCCTCCCATTGAATATAATTGCTGTGGAAAGAAGCGGAACGGGTTACCGGGTCATTTGCCCATTTGTAATAAAGCCCGGCTTCTTCTTGTGCTGCACGCTTAAGCCTAAGAGTTAAGGAAAAAGAAAGACCTGTGAAAAGTTTTTTAAAACGATTGATGCCCTCTTTATCTATAATATCTTTACGAAAAGCCAATTGATTGTTAGGCTTGATATGGGCAGGAAAATCTCTGAAATCGGTAGCAACGCCAGTTTGAATCAAATGATTGAAAATATCTTTTTGGTTCTCGGCTGTCTGTTCAACATATAAAAAACCGCCAACACATAAATATTCATAGCAAATAGTACTCGCTGCACAAATGCCTATCTCGGTTCTTTGCATCAAATCAACCATTTCATTGGCAGATACGTGCCGGTATATTTCTATGGATTCTTTATCCCGATAATTCTCCAAAATATCTTGGTGCAGGTAGGCGCTTCCTATAATGATATAAATTTTATCGAAAAGTTTTGAAGCTAATAACTTTTCGATTGCTTTGCAGGTGGCATTATATATATCCGCCCC
The DNA here is from genome assembly GCA_038230555.1 of Chitinophagales bacterium. Lineage (GTDB taxonomy): Bacteria > Bacteroidota > Bacteroidia > Chitinophagales > Saprospiraceae > JAAFJT01. The sequence continues at coordinate 27,040 of JBBRMZ010000017.1, read as the reverse complement.
CCCAAAACATACAAAAGCAGCTTTTTCTTTGTTTACTATGTTGGAATTCTCTACAGTTAAGAACGACTTTCTTAACAACGCATATTTTAATCCTAAACAGGTCTTCGTATAGAATTCAGTTGAGTAATCGCTTTTCTTTGAACCTAATGCATGGTTAATGATAATGTCGGCTACAAAATGATAAGGGTGTATATCGTCTATACAAACCAATTTATGACCGCCCAATTTAAGCGTTTGCTGGTAATCTGTTGTAAAATGATACCCATCCAAAACAATTATTTCATCGCCTTCTAGCGTCTGAGACAATTCTACCGCTTCATCTTCATATGTAATAGTATCGGGCAATGCCGTAAAATCATTACAAATATTCTCAATTTCTTTTATTAAGCTTTCTGATGGACGTCGAATATAAAAATGACAGTCAAAATCTTCCCGTAACATATCCGCCAAGGCCAAAGAACGAATCACATGACCTAACCCAATCAGACTATTACCGTCCGCTCTAAACAAAATTTTTCGAAGTTTAAGCATAAAGTTCTCCTGTGCGACCTGTAATAATCAAATCCCCTCTGATATCTGAAGGATATATAATTTTCCCATCTTGTAAAGTAGATTCGACAATTCCAAACAACATTAGTTGACCGCATAAAATTTCTTTAGGTGATATGCAAGTTAAAGGAATATTGTTTTCAATCGAATTTTTCAAATCTGTTAAAATAGTTTGTGTGCCGCTTTTTTTAGACTTCATATGTATATCTTCATATGAATCAAAATAATCAATCATATTTTTGGAGCGATTAATTTCAATACTACTTCCGTCCCCATGAATCGTAAGATTCCCCTTACTGCATGCCACCCGTACATTCGCCCCATTGGCTTGACTTATTATGCCGCTAACGCCATTAGAAAATTTATAAAAAGCATTTTCTATTATTGGATCTGAGTCAATAAGATGATTAATTTCATCATTGGGACTTAAATTGCAATGCCCTTCAATAGACACTATATCTGCTGAATTGCTAAAGTAAATAATAAGATCGACGGCATGAGGTTGAGACCATAAAAGCGAAGAACGCCCATACTCGGTAGTCACTTGAATAACCTCCCCTAATTCCCCCGACCAACAGATTTCTTTTGCCCGCTTATAGATGTCTATGGCTCTGCGAGTAGCCCCATAGGCAATAAAAGCATTTTTTTGTTGAATATGTGCTAATACATCTTTACATTCGTTGATACTCCTGGTAAGCGGCTTTTCAGCATAAAACCCTTTGACTCCATGGTCCAAACCGTAATGAATAATAGCGCACCGTATATCGGTGCGGGTAGCCACACACAATAGTTCAGGCTGCATTTCATCAATCAGTGCATTATAATCTGTGTAACATTTATTAACATGATACAATTTGCTGAAGCGATCTAACCGCGCTTCATCTTTATCACAAATAGCCACTAGTTCTAATCCCTCAATTGACTGAACTGCCTCCGCATGAGTTAATGGCAACCACCCATCCGGAACTCTGCCCAATAATCTGGATGATGGCTCTGCCCCCATCCTTCCCAATCCAATAACAGCTGCTTTCATTAATTTAATTTGGTTTTATGCCACGAAAGTATCGTCGTAAACGATACCGATCTCCTGTTTAAATATATCTCGTATTGCTTTTCTAATGCAGTGTAAAATATTTCTGAGCTGATGATTTGCTGCGGATTAATTGTTTGATTAATTATTAAATCTAGAATATACTGTAGATTGCGCTTCATATTAAATCGAATTTCATAATAGGGAATATCAGTCTCATTCATTGATAATAAAGCCTTAATGGTTAAACTTTTACTATAAACTAACTTTGGCTCCAAAGGGTTAAATGATGATGGAAATTTTTCATCTCTCCCCGGAAATCCTAAATTTACAATAATTCCCCCTTTATTAACTGCATTTAAAGCTAAAAACCAGTCCTCCCATGTATTCGATGTATTAATAATTATATCAAGTCCTATCCCATGTGTCTTTTCCAAAATAGATGCTAACGAATTAACCTCTTTCGGATAAACTAGTACTCCCTGCTCGCCTAATATTTTAATAACTTCATTTTGATTCGTAAAAGCAAATGTTCTAGCGCCAAGTATCTTGCTCATCATACATGTTGTAAAACCTAAGACGCCTATTCCTATAACTCCAATATTATGGCCGGCCTTGGCGTTTGCAGTAATTAGACTATGATAACCTAAATGGTATAAATAGGTAGTTGCTGCATATTTCAAATTAATCCCATCTGGCAATTTAATGGCAAAATCATCTTCTTTTATCACAAAAGCGCTCCGATGGGATTGAAAGGTCAGAATATAGTCCCCAGTTTTGTACTTATAAACCTTCTTCCCAATTGCTGCCACTTTAGCCACATTACAATACCCAACAATCCGTGGATATATTTTCCCTTCACGCAATGCGGAGGCCCCTATATATGCGCCAAGTTCAGTCCCTGGTGAGATGGCAGAAAAAACGGTTTCCGCAGCAAATTCTGTATCTTCCATTGCAGAAATTGCAAGTTCTTCCTCTTTCAAATACAAAACTCTGGGCGCCGATAATTCGTAAATTTTACTGAGCATAATATGATTGAACCGTATTGACCACAAAATCCTGTTCAGCGTTTGTCAAGGTTGGATACATTGGGAGGCTGAGGCATTCTGAGTAATATTTTTCAGCTTCTGGAAAAGCCCCGGCCCGACCGCCTAAGGATTTGTAATAAGGCGTCAAATGGATGGGCACATAATGGACTTGAGCAAAAATGCCTTGTGAACGAAGGAGATCATACAATCCCTTTCTGTCTTCAACTAAAATTACATATAAATGATAAGCATGTTTAAACCCGTTTTCTATGATTAAGGTTTTTATATGGGAACTTTTAAATGCCGAGTCGTATTTTTGAGCAATTCGCCTTCTCGCAGCCAACCCCTCGTCGGCCCGCTTGAGCTGGCTGACGCCCAAAGCCGCCTGAAAATCTGTTAGGCGATAGTTATAGCCTAATTCCTGCATCTCGTAATACCATCCCCCATGATTTTCCAGCATCAAATCAGGCGATTTTGTAATCCCATGAGTCCTCAATATCAACAACTTTTCATATAAATCTTTACGATTGGTCGTTATCATCCCTCCCTCCCCGCATGCAATATGCTTCACTGGATGAAAAGAAAATATTGCTAGATCCGCATACGCCCCATTTCCGCACCGCTGCTCCTTGCCTCTTGAATCTACAAAAGATCCGCCCGGCGCATGACACGCGTCTTCTATAATCCAAAGACCATACTCGTCGGCAATTTTTCGAAAAGCTTCTAAATCAACCGGATACCCGGCAAAATCAACAGGAATGATCCCTTGATAAGTACCTTTTGGAGAAGCGGAAAGCAGCTTTTTCACTCCCTCTAGGTCCAATAAAACTGTATCTGGATTGATATCAGAAAATACTACCTCTCCTCCGCAATATCGAACGCAATTCGCGGACGCCGCAAAAGTAATGGGCGTGGTAATGACTTTAGAATGGGCATTCACGCCCAAAGCCATGGCGCAAAGATGCAGCGCCGCCGTCCCGTTAGACACGGCAACCGCATATTTGGAGCCTATATATTTTGCAAAGGCTTCTTCAAATTCCTGTATCTTTGGACCCTGCGTCAAAAAATCAGATTGCAGCGTTTTCACCACTGCTTCAATATCCTCCTCGGTGATATGCTGTCTTCCGTATGGTATTATCGCTGTCTTTTCCTCTTTTAACATCCTTTCCAATTTAAACGATGGTGGCCGCTTTGTTCAGTGCTACAAAAGAGCTGTCCACATGTTCTTTTATCAATTCGCGAATTTCTTCCACCGTCAACCACTCTTTATTTTCGCCGGAACTATAGTTAAATCTTTCTTCCACTTTTTTTGCTTTAAAATGTCGGGTATAATCGTCCATATTCCATACTGGCTTCTGCGGCAAAATCACATAGTATTTCCCCAAATCGTAGGTCGTAAAAGAATCGGAACTGGTAATCATTTCTTCGTGCACTTTCTCGCCCGGCCTTATCCCGACCACTTGATGAACGCACTCTGGTCCAATGGCCTCTGCCACGTCCATAATCCGGTAAGAAGGGATTTTGGGAACAAACAGCTCCCCCCCCCAGGCAACCTCCAAAGCGTGCATCACCATTTGTACTCCGTCCGCCAAAGAAATATTGAATCGGGTCATATTGGGGTCCGTGATAGGCAATATCCCTTCCTTTTTTTTCTGCAGAAAAAAAGGAATGACCGATCCATTGGAACCCATAACATTCCCATACCGAACAACCGAAAAGTGCAATTTTTTATCCCCTTTAATATTATTTGCGGCTATGAACAACTTATCGGAAGTCAACTTCGTGGCGCCATATAGATTGATGGGCGCGCAGGCTTTGTCTGTCGAAAGCGCGACCACCCGCTCAACGCTCGTTTCTAATGCCGCTCTGATCACATTTTCGGCGCCTCCGATATTCGTTTTCACGCATTCATCCGGATTATATTCTGCGATATGCACATGCTTCATCGCAGCCGCATGAATCACATAATCCACCCCCCGGAATGCTCTTTTTAACCGTTCATAATCCCGGACGTCCCCAATAAAAAAACGAATACAGGGATATTTAGACTCTGGATATTCCTGAGCCATTTGATATTGTTTCTGCTCGTCGCGGGAGTAAACAATCAGTTTCTTTACATTCGGCCATTTCTTAAGTATGGTCTTCGTAAATTCTTTCCCAAAAGATCCCGTCCCGCCGGTAATTAGTATGGTCTTGTTATTTAAATCTAACATTTTGGACGCCTGTATTAATATGTAGTTTAAAAATTAATGCTCTTAATTCTTCTCTGTTACTCTGCCAAAAGCCAACATTAACCTTCATCATTTGAAAGCTAATAGGATGAATTATTTGGACGATTTAAAAACCCTGCTTAATTTACCCCAAATCCCCGAATCATTTTTATCCTCGCTGTATCCGTATCCATACCCGTACCCGTACCCATAACCATAACCATAACCTTTGCCTGTTTTAGCGGCATTCAGCACGATACTGGGGTTGGGCAATTTTTTTTCCCTATTTAAATTTTCAATAATGCGCAACTGCTCTTTTTTGGTGACGCCAAAACGGGTAACGTATAAAGTCGTCGCGGCGTATTTAGCCAACAGTACGCCGTCTACCACAATACCGACCGGAGGAGAATCGATTAATATATAATCAAAGTTCTCCTTTAAATAATCAAAAAGTTGGTCTGTTCGTTCCTGCATGATCAATTCGGCAGGATTCGGCGGAATAGGCCCGCTGGAAATATAATACAATTGTGGATTCACGCGGGATTGATGAATTATCTGTTCTACCTCGATCTCGCCCACCAAATAATTGGATAAACCTTGTACATCGCTCTTGTCCGATATATTCTCTAAATAAGAAGTCAGTTTGGGTTTCCGCAGGTCGAATCCAATGACGACGGTTTTCTTGCCTGATAAAGCAATACTGACGCCTAGGTTGAGCGTGACAAAACTTTTACCCTCGCCGCTCATGGAAGAGGTAATCAGGATGATTTTATCCGTCGCGCTTGCCAACATGAACTGCAGATTGGAACGTAACAATCGGAATGTCTCCGCCGTCGCTGAACGGCTGCCTTTTTCCACAACCACCTGATCTGCCATTTGCTTTCCCAGGGTTAGATATCCTAGAAATGGGGTGGTAGTGTTAGCTCGAATGTCGTCTTCGGATTCTATTTTATCATTTAATACGATAAAAAGCAAGATCAGCCCGATAGGAATTAATATTCCTGATAACAAGGAAATTAAAAAAATATGCTCTTTATCGGGTTTAATGGGTTTATCAGCGCTTACGGCGGCGTCTAAGATACGCGCGTTGGAGACCGTAGTGGCTAAGGATAAAGCCGTTTCTTCTCTTTTTTGCAATAAAAATAAATAAATACTTTCTTTGACGTTTTTTAAACGACTGATCTCCAGTAATTCTCTTTGCTTCTTTGGTGTCTCTTGCAACTTTTGGCTGACTGCCGTATTCTCTGTTCTGAATTTGTTGAGCGAGACGTTAATTTCCTGCTGAATATTATTTAGGTTAATATTGATATTATCCTGTATGTTCTTTCGTTGTTCCGCGATTTGGTTTTCCAACAATATGACGGAAGGGTTTTCTTTTTTAGCGAATTTTAGTAAGCGTTCGCGTTCCAGTACTTGCTTGTTATATTCCGCAATCATGGTTGTAATACCGGCATTATTCTCCGCCAAATTGACTGGCATTAGGTTATAATTATTGGACGCCTGTTGATTTTGTAAAGATTCCGATAATGATTTCAGCACCGATTTCCTAATCTCCAGATCGACTACCTTGCTATCGGAAGTTCCCAATTTATTAAATAGATAACCGAGATCCGTTGAGACGTCCGCCGTAATACCCTGCGATCTTTTATAATTCTCTATATCCTTTTCCGCCGAGTTCACCTCGCCCGTCAATAAATTGATCCGGTTATCAATAAATTCTAATGCCGCTTTATCGCCGCTATTCTTGTCCTCCTTTCCAAACCGATTATATACGTCCACCAATTTATTCAGAATATCTTCACCCCTTTTAGGTACTGCGTCTTCTAAATTAATCATTATTGCATTTGAAATACTACCCCCCTCGCCTTTTACAGGGGATACTTTCATTTTACTCAGATATTTATTACTAAAAGTAATAGTATTAATAAAATAGATGGAAAGAGAAGCTACTTCAGGTGGAATCACGTCTATTTTGCTCAATATAAAAAAGGCTTTGTCTATATATACCGGCGCGCCAAACTGCCCAACAATGGTCTTTTTATTATGGATCACCTCAAATCTCTTATCATTAATCGCTTTTATATTTACTATCAGATCCTGTTTGTTCTCTGGCAGAAAAAATGAATCCACTTTAATTGGACTATCCCGGTAATATTCGGCGCTGCCGATTCTTCCCTGCGCAATAATAACAGGATTAATATTTAATTCCTTTAATACCTCAGACATCAGGTTACGCGATTTCAGTATTTCCACTTCGTCTGCCACATTGGAAGCGTTGCCGCTGAAGAGCATGGATGCGTCGATCGTTTCTGATGCTTTGCTGGTTTTTTGTTTATCGTCTTTTCTGATAAGGATTGTGGTGGCTATTCTGTATTGAGGCGTTGTATAACGTATATATAATATAGCAAGCAATAAACTGAGCAGCGGAAAAAAAATTAATAGGTACCAATAACGCCAAATAAGGCTAATGATTCGGCGCACATTAAATTGATTTTCTTCTTCCTGTACGGAAGTGGATAAACTATTAATATTATTGTCGTTCACTTAAAATTTTTTTTTGAAATCAGGAAGCCGAATAGCAGGAATTCCTTACAGGACAATAGGTAAATATGGTGAAACGTGAGCGTATTTTTGAAAAAACAAAACCGCTTAGCCCGTGATAGAGACGAATTATTTTAGGAAAGTAATTCTTTGTTCCGAAACGGGTAGTCCCCGATAGTCTTTAAGACCTCTTTATCGGTTAAGATAAGCTTCAGCCCTTCGCCATGCCCGCTATGGTGCATATCACTTCCCAACAGATCAATCAGCCCTCGCTTTAACATGGTACGCGCTTGTTTGGCGACCTGCGGTCCGTAATGCCCAGTTAAAGACAGGGTATTTAGTTGCAGTAGGATCCCTTTTTCCCGCATTTCCTCAAAAGGCCTCAGGTCGTGGTGCTGATATAGATAGCGTTCCGGGTGCGCCAGGATGGGCGTATATCCTTTGGTTTGTATCTTAAAAAAATAGACGTCCATTTTAGGCGGGGCGCCAAAAAAAGATGTCTCCACCAATATATATTTCCCCGCAATGGGCAGCAGTTCGTTTCTGTTCAGCAACCCCTCAAAATGATCGTCCATATAATACTCCGCCGAGGCCTCGACCGGAATATCTATCCCTGCCGCCGCGACCGCTTGCTGCACGTTGGCCACGCCTTCCAGAATACCCGCCTTGGTATTCAGATAATGCTCGCTGTGGATATGCGGCGTGGTAATGATTTTCGTAAACCCCAGTTCCCTCAATTGTTGGATCAGCGCTAGCGAATCCTCCATAGTTTTCGCCCCGTCGTCGATCCCCGGAATCAGATGCGAGTGCATATCCACCCCAATCGCGGAAAAATCGGCGATAAAAGCAGGTGCGGCGCGTTTTTTAAAAAAGGAAAACACGAATGGGAAAGTTGAATACTAAAAACGGAAAGAAAAACAATCGCTCGTAACCCCTGCGGGAGCCATATCTCCGATTCACGGGAGTAATAGTTGAGAAAATGAAAGCTCCCTTTGAGCTTGCCTTTTACCGGTAAAGACCATCCTTATTTATAACCCTAAGGTTTTTGTCGCTTTTTCTTTGACATACTGAACGAAGAGAAGGATCCGCGTGAGCGCTTATTGATCGCTTCTTTTCAAAACTTCATTAATAAAGAAGTGAAGCGCCCGCGCGTTTTGTAATTTATTGCTCTTTTCAATAATGTCATTAGTACATAAAAACCATTCGCCTGTTGAAGTCTCTAAATCCTAATACAGACATTTTTTTGGCGCTATTCTAACTAACCCTTGAGTCATATATAAGGCACATATAAGTCAGGTATAAGTCACGTCCACTTTACCCTTGAGTCATACTTGAACCCTATATAAATCATACCTGAGTTCTACCCAAGTCGTACTTATAATTAAATCACGTCATTTAAAAGTAACAATTGATAATTTATCATTCCTCATTTCTCATTTACCATTCCTCATTTCTCATTTACCATTCCTCATTTACCATTTAAAATTTACCATTCCTTGAGCTACATATTCCACTTCCTCTTCCCGCATCCCAATAAACAACGGCAAACTCAAAATCTTCTCAGCGATCTCTTCGGCAATAGGAAAATCGCCTTTTTGGAATCCCAGCGAGCGATAGGCTTCTTGGAGATGAGGCGGAATAGGGTAGTGGATGAGAGTGCCGACGCCGTGTTCGTGTAAATGTTTTTGCAATTGGTCGCGGCGGCGGGTCCGGACGGTATATAAGTGGTAGACGCTGGAGGCGCCTTCCGCGATTTTCGGGAGCGTGAGCCCTTCAATGCCCGATAAGTAATGGTCGTACCAGGCCGCGATCTGTTGCCGCTCCTCGATCCACGCATGCAGGTATTTCAACTTGACGCCGAGGAACGCCGCCTGGCATTCGTCTAAGCGCATATTATGGCCGACCGTCTGGTTATAATATTTTTTTTGCGAGCCGTAATTCCTTAGGACTGTCGCCGCGTGGGCGAGGTCTTCGCGGTCGGTCGTCAGGGCGCCCGCGTCGCCCAGGGCGCCCAGGTTTTTGACGGGATAAAAGCTGGTTCCGCTGACGTCGCCGAAGCTGCCGGAGATCTTGCCCTGGTAAGTCGCGCCCTGCGATTGGGCGTTGTCTTCGATCACGTACAGGTTATGGCGTTTCGCAATCTCCATAATGGCGTCCATTTCGCAGCACTGGCCGTAGAGGTGGACAGGCATGATCGCTTTGGTCCGGGGCGTTATTTTTTCTTCTATGTTGAGCGGGTCGATGTTATAGGTCACCGGGCTAGGTTCTACCAACACAGGTGTCGCGCCGACGAAGGAGACGGCAAGCAGCGATGCAATATAGGTATTGGAGGGGACAATCACTTCGTCGCCTTCCTGTATATTGAGGGTTTTGAGCGCCAGATGGAGGGCGTCGAGCCCGTTGCTGACCCCGATGCAATATTTTGTCTGGTTGAAAGCGGCATAATCGGCCTCAAATTGATGCAATTCTTTTCCGAGCACGTACCAGCCGCTGTCGAAAACGCGGGTAAAAGCGGATAGGATTTCCTGCCGTATTTGGTTATTGGTAGATGCAAAAGATAAAAACGGAATGGTCAAAATCTAAAATCTAAATGGTAAATAATAAATGGTAAATGGAGTTTATGATCGCTTAATTTTTACAATGTTCGTTTCTAACAATGCCTGTTTGCCGGTAATAATAATTTTACTAATAATTTTCAATAGTTCATGAGCGTCAAACTGAAGCGAGTTAAATTCAATCGAATTTATATAATCGGTTTTATGCATTAATTCAAGCCAATATAAAACTTCGCCTGCTTCCTTTTGCGCAATCCCCATTTTATGAATAAAATCCTTTTTACTTTCCCATTTTCCGCTTCTCTTACATTAGCTCCTATAGACGTTCCGCACCTAAGAAGTTGCCTGCTTAAAACAAATTCTTTATTCCGTTCTATTAATATTCTATGCAGCTTTACAATCCTAACCGCAAAGCCAAATGACTTCGCTAAAATAATATTGTCCGCTTGATTCTTCATCCTATATTATAATAGAGTTTACCATTTACCATTTACCATTCATCATTTACCATTAAATATACGTTTACCATTTACCATTTACCATTTACCATTATTCTTGTATTTTTTAAAGGCTTCATAATCGCGGATATAATCCGCCGCGTCGTAACCGTGCGAGGCCAGGACGAGGCAAACGGCGCCGGGAGAAAAAGCGGTTTCCGTAGCCCAGATCCCCGGCGGAATATAGAGGCCGACGTTGGGATGATTTAACAGAACTGTTTCGGTTTGTATGGCGTCGTCGAAAATCACTTCAAAACTTCCGGCGGCGGCCGTTAAAAATTGTCCGCAGGCGATGTGGGCGTGGTTCCCGCGCGATTCGCCTTCCCGTATATCATATAAATAAAAAATGCGCTGAACGGCGAAGGGGAAAGAACCGTCTTCCGGGAACGTCGTTAAGCCGCCCCCGTTCGTTACGTTGCCAGGCAATTCGATTATCCGGCAATCGGAAATAGTAGTAGTCGTCATTCGCCTGCCCCCCTGACAACCAATATCAGAGCGTCTTCAGAAAACTGGGCTTTGCCGGTTTCTGTTCCTTTTGGTAAAAATAAACCGACGCCTGGGCGATCTATTTTATATGTTTTTACAGACGCCGTTTCTTGTATTTCCCATTTGGCGGCGCCTTTTAATGCAACGACGACGGTAGGAACTTTCAAGCGCCCGTTTTCTTCTTCCGTCCACCCGCCCAGCCCGGCCCCCGACGTCCAGCCAATCTTTTTCATAGCAAAGGGCAAATGCTTAAGTCCTTCAAAGAAGGATAAACTGCCGCGTTCGTCAATAAAAGTTGGAAACTCCATCAGCGCTATATTGTCCAAACTTTGATTCTTGTGATCCAATGTGATTTATATGAATGGGATGCGGACGTCTCGTGAACTATAACTGTGACGCTACATTGTCTGAAGGTTGATTCTTGTGATTTATATGAACCGTTCTGACGTTGACTTTATTGACCAGACCGCACAGGTTATCATCTGCAGCTACAAAATGTTGCGCCTAACGGGGCTTGAGAACAGCCATTTACCCTTTACCATTTACCATTTTCATCCACCCTTTACCATTTACCATTTACCATTAAAATACGTTTTTTCAATGATCTCGACGACTTTCATTCCCTCCAACGCGTTAGTAGAAATGGCGGTTTTTCCCCGAAGACTGTTAATGACATTAGCCGTTACAGCGCTCAGTTGTTCCAGCGGGCTGGTTTTTTCAAAGACTGGCGGCGTACAGTTTTTGATGTGACAATATTCGATTTGGTCAATATATTGTCCGCTTAATTTGACGGCGCCGTTTTCGGCGATGATAGAGATCGAGCTCTCCATGTTTTTATCCCAGACGGCGGTGGTATATTGGACGCTCCCCATGCCCATATCCGGGTTTGCGAAATCGAACTGAACCATCCCGGCGTCCTCAAATTCGATGATCCCGGGGTGATTGAAGTTGCGGAATTTGCTTTTGATGTTTTCCATATCGCCAAAGACCCAGAACAGGAGGTCGATAAAATGGGAAAACTGGGTGAACAATGGCCCGCCGTCGAGGGTTTTGGTCCCATGCCAGCCGCCGGGCGTATAATAGTGCTGGTCGCGGTTCCAGAAACAATCTATCTGTACCATGAAAATTTTTCCCAGGGTTCCGTTGGTCGCGATCTGTTTGATCCACCGCGCGACAGGCGACTGTCGCAGTTGCATGACGCAAAACACGCTTTTTTGCCGGGCCAGCGATTCGTGAAGAATACGTTCGCACCCCGCTTTGGTCAGGGCCATGGGTTTTTCTATCACGACGTGCCGACCCGATCTCAAGACCTGCAGACTGTGACTTTCGTGGTACCCATTGGGGGTGCCTACTATGACTACGTCTATTTCCGGTCCGCGCTCCAGCATCTCTTCAAGGGAGTGGAAGAAAGGGACCCTTTCCGGTATCCAGGTTAATTGCCCGGCGTCTCGGAGGTCGCACAGGGCGCTAAGATCCGCGTCCGCGTTATCTCGAATAATTTCCGCATGTCTCCGCCCAATATGTCCGCACCCGATAATAGCAAATTTTATTTTTTTCTGGTTCATGGAAATCGGTGCATAATACCTTTAATTTTGGTTTTTCGGCTCATAATAAGTAAACAATTTACAATTTACCATTTTTCATTTACCATTTTTCATTTACCATTTTTCATTTACCATTTTTCATTTACCATTTTTCATTTACCATTTTTCATTTACCATTTTTCATTTACCATTCATAATTTACCATTTATAACTTGACTTTCCTTTGCGCTTGTTTTTGTAGCGCGTAGCTGAGGATCGTCGCTATGCTTAGTATGAGCGCCAATAATTTATAATCGCCGATGCCCTGGAAAATGGTAACGAGGGCGATGAAGCCGACGCTGACTGCGGCGAGGATGGCGGTAGCCTGCATGTGCGTGAGTCCAAGATCGATCAATAAATGGTGAATATGCAGGCGGTCGGGATAAAAAGGCGACCGGCCTTGCAGGATACGGATGGCGAAAACCCGCGCCGTGTCGAAAAGCGGCAGGATCAGGATCCCGATCGCCACCACGGGCGCGGATTTCATGGCATACCGGCTATTGATCAGCTTGTCGTTGATCTCGATGAACTGGATGATCAGGATAGAACAGATCATGCCCAGCAATAAAGCGCCCGTGTCGCCCATAAAAACTTTGGCGGGCGTCACATTGTACCGCAGGAACGCGAAGACCGCGCCGGCCAGCGAAAAAGCAAGGATGGCGTATTCAATGTGGTCCACGAGGAAAAACCAGGTTCCGAGGGAAACAGAGACAATGATGCTGATGCTGCCGGAGAGTCCGTTGATCCCGTCGATCAAGTTGAACGAATTGACGATGACAATGATGGTGAAGATGGTCAGCAGCGGGCTGAACCAGCCGGGTATGTGGTAGACGCCAAAGAAACCGTGCAGGCCGGTGATCAGGATATTGGCTTTATAGACCAGGATACCCGCCGCAATTAATTCACCCAATAATTTTTTCCTCGCCGACATTGGAATGATATCGTCGCGGACGCCGATGAAAAAAATGACGACAAACGCGCACAACATATATTGCAACGACCCAAACAGCGCCGTCGGGGTCCAGAAAATGACGGAAAAAGCAATCCCCGCAAAAATAGCGATCCCCCCCAGCGACGGCGTTTTGACGGAATGGGAGCTGCGCTTGCCGGGTTCGTCAAACAAATGTTTCACCCGCGCTATGTTAATCACCGAGGGGATGATGAAAAAGCTGGGTATGAAAGCGGTAATAAAACTTAATAAAACGTCGTACAATATTTAATTGTAAATTATAAATGGTCTGCTAATTATGGCCGGAAATCTAGAAATAGGTTATATTTATTTTTTCAAAAATAAATATAATTCACCTATCCTCTCTACTAATCACAACCGGAACCCGGGAAAGGGGATGTATTTATTTTTTTTGCAAAAAAATAAACACATCTCGGCTACACCCTCTGCGCATAGCGCAGGGGGAGGCAGAGAGTATAGTTTTAATTTTTGCAAAAATTAAAACTATACTTTTTTGGGCTCTTCCAGTCGTAATAGCACGCCGTTACCTAAGTTATCGGCATTTTCTAATAATAAACTGGATAACACAATTGGCGAAGCCAAAAACACCCCCACTCCTGTTGCGCCGAAGGCGCGACGTCGCTCGCGCAGGAAACGCTTATAATTTAGAAAGCAGTGTAAAAGATATGACGTCAAAAAAATTATTAACTTATTTTTTTGACTTGTCCTTCTACTATTTGATAAACTTCGCCGGATTCTTGGCAGACGGCTTTACCGGCGGCGTCAAAAATCAGGCGGTTTCCATGTTCGCTCATACAGCCGGTTTGTCTGGCGGGATTTCCAACGAAAAGCGCGTAAGGCGCTATTTCTTTTGTGACGACCGCTCCCGCCCCGATAAAAGCATAAGCGCCAATTTCATGACCGCAAACAATGGTCGCATTGGCGCCGATGGTCGCGCCGCGACGAATAATCGTTTTTTTATATTCGGATTTACGGCTGACGGCACTTCTCGGATTGACGACATTCGTAAAAACTGCCGAAGGGCCGATAAACACTTGATCTTCGCAGACCACGCCGTCGTACAAAGAGACGTTGTTTTGAATCTTTACGCGGTCGCCAATGATAACGCCGGAAGCGATAAATACGTTTTGCCCGATGTTGCAATCCGCGCCAATGACCGCGCCAGGCATAATGTGGCTAAAATGCCAGATTTTGGTTCCGGGGCCGATCTGCACGCCTGCGTCTACGATTGCCGACGGGTGGCAAAAGTAGTCAGAGCTTTGATTCTTGTGATTTTCTATAATTCTTATAAATCTTTTTACCAGCGCCTGATATTCATCCCATCCTGCCCATCCTGAAATCTAGAAAATCCTGATTCAGACAATGTGTACGTTCGCCGCGCTGACCCGAGACGGAATATTTTGCGTCTCTACACGCCTCTATCAACGCCGTCATCCCTATCAGCGGTCAGAGAGGGCATCGCGGACGGCGTCAATGATATAATTCTGTATTTCTTCGTTCATCTCCGTGTGGATGGGCAGGGAAAAAACGGAAGCGCAGAGAGATTCCGTGTTGGCTAATTTCATGCCGGGGTCGAAGTCGGCGGCAAACGCTTTTTGGCGGTACAGCGGGACCGGGTAATAGATCATGGCCGGGACGCCTTTCGCGGCGAGGCGGGCGATCAGTTGATCCCTGCGGGCGGCGGTCTGTTCGCGGCCTTTTTGCACGGCGACGCGATCCGTCTCGTCTCCAAGCCGGGCGTCGCTCTTTATTTTAAGCGTATACTGATGAAAAACATGGGTCGAGTACGGCGACCGGACGGGAATTTCCAGGGCGTCCATTTCGCTGAAAGCGGCGTCGTATTGATCTGCCGCAACCCGCCGGTTGGCATTGTAGGCGTCCAGGCGTCCCAGTTTTACATTCAGAATAGCGGCCTGCACGGCGTCTAAGCGCGAATTGACGCCCACGACGTCGTGATAGTAGCGGCGGCTTTGTCCGTGGTTGGCGATCTGGCGCGCCCGTGCGGCGAGGTCGTCGTCGTTGGTCATGAGGGCGCCGCCGTCGCCGTAGCAGCCGAGGTTTTTGGACGGGAAAAAAGAGGTGCAGCCGAAATGGCCGATGGTTCCAGTTTTCCGCCGCTGGCCGGCGTGGTCGATATAATCGGCGCCGACGGCCTGTGCGTTATCTTCTATAATGTATAAATTATATTTATCGGTGAGTTGCATGATCTCCCACATCGCGGCGCTTTGGCCGAACAGGTGGACGGGAACAATCGCTTTGGTTTTTGGGCCGATGGCCGCTTCGACGGCCGCCGCCGATATATTGAAATGGCCGGGGTCGACGTCGACCAGGACGGGCTTGAGACCGAGAAGCGCGATGACTTCGGCCGTGGCTACATAGGTAAAAGCGGGGACAATCACCTCGTCGCTGTGTTGCAACCCTAAAGCCATCATGGCGATCTGCAAAGCGTCGGTTCCATTGGCGCAGGGAACAACGTGTTTGACGCCGAGGTATTCCTCCAGGTTTTTTTGAAAAGCGGCGACGACCGGCCCGCCAATGAATACGCCCGACCGCATGCAGTCGAGGACGGCGGCGTCGATTTCAGGCTGTATTTTCTGGTACTGACCTTTAAGGTCTACCATCGCTAACTGCATAAATACGCCGTAAATTAAATGATTAGAACTATCGTTGTGAACGCGAATAACATATTAGGCGAAGCCCAAAAAACCAAAACACCCCTCCCTCCCGCGCCGATACTGCCGTGCATTAAACAGGAATAATGAGCAAGTCTTTTAGTATGTTAGACAAAATAGATTCATCCGGGTAACACGTTGCCGGCTTCGCCGGCGATAAGACTTTTCGGACGCTCGCGTAATTTTTTAGGTTTTTTTACGGCTGTGCCGTAAAAAAACCTAAAAAATTACGCGAGCGTCCATCTCCCCCCTTCTATCGCGCCGAAGGCGCGATAATTCCATAGCGCGGAATAACGCCTGCTAATATTCCTAATTAATGCACGGCGGTAAAGGCGCGGGAGAGGTCGCGTAACAAGCTACATAATTTAAATTAAAAGAACAATAAAAATCGACCGTTGTCGGCATGAAGTTCGGCGGCGGATGCCGCCGGCGAAAGCACGGCTTCGCCCTTCATGTGTCGCAACCACCTAGCTGTTTGTCTTTTATTAAAAATAAAAATATAAAATAATAAATGTTGCATCGACCTTACGGGCGTTACCGACAGGCCGTCCCTTCAGGACTTTCCTAATTTTATTTACGCGCCGACAGTTAACGACAGTTCGTCCATACGGGACTTTGCGGCGCCAAATCGTTCATCATTAAAATCAATTAATTTACCATTTACCATTCACCATTTCTCATTTACCATTATATTACAATTTCCGAAGGAGCTTTGTGTCTACTTCGATCTGTAGGATGTGGCCGGAATTAACCAGCTCAATACAAACCCATCCTTTGCCTCCTTTGGAAACGAGTTTTCCGCGTATACCTATCAAAGCGCCGCCGATGATTTCTACTTCGTCGCCTTCGGCGTAGGTAGCGGGGGCGGCGGTGATTTCGAAATCGACATTTTCCAGACGGCGGATCAAATCTATCTCTTTTTCAGGAATGGATAACAAATTCCCTCCGAATTTTAAAAAACAGGAGACGTACTCGGTTTCCAGTACTTTGGCGTATTCTCCTTTGGTGATCTTTACAAAAACGAACGACGGGATCAACGGTAATTCCGTTTTCCTGATCTTCCGGTTATACTTCCGGACGACCGGTTTAATGGGCAAATAAGTTTCTAACGCGTTGCGCGTCAATTCTTTATGGGCTACTTTCTCGCTCCTGAAACGCGTGCGCACGGCGAACCATTTTGCAGTAGTCGCGTCAAGGTGATTTTCGTAAGTGGAAGTAGAAGCGCCCATGTAAAAAGTATATAATTGTAAATTGCAAATGGTGAATTGTAAATGACGCGCATATTTGGACCGGAAACCCGGAAACAGAATATATTTAATTTTTGCAAAAAATTAAATATATCCCCCTCCTCTCTCCCCGCGCGGAGGGGCTGCCTAGGACGTCTTTTAATTTTTGCAAAAATTAAAAGACGTCCCTTCTCCGGGCTTTCCGGTCGTAATACGTGTAAGCATTGCAGAATAAGATTGAATCATTTATAATTAACAATTTACCATTCATCATTTACCATTCATCATTTACCATTCGTCATTTACCATTCGTCATTTACCATTCGTCATTTACCATTCGTCATTTACCATTCGTCATTTACCATTCGTCATTCATTATTTACCATTAAAAATTAAAGCCTCCAGTACGCCATTCCGTCCTTTCCAAAGTTATACAGTCCTTTAAGATCGAAAAGGACGGGTTGTTCTTTCATGATCCGTTTGAAATAATCGGCGTCCAGGTTTTTATAAGCTTTGTGACCGACGGCGACGACAATGGCGTCATAATCGTTGGAAATTTCGTCGATCAGGGCCAGGTTGTATTCGTGAGCGACTTGGTTGGGCGAAGCGTACGGATCGACCAGGTGGACGTTGATGGAATAGCGCATCAGTTCGCGCGCGAGGTCGGCGACCTTTGAATTGCGGACGTCCGAGACGTCTTCTTTAAAGGTCATGCCCATGATCAGCGTCTTGGATTTGCCGGGGTTCTTGCCGTTTTGGATCAGGGTCTGCGTTAGTTTTTGCGCGATCCAGGCCGGCATGCCGTCGTTGATGCGGCGGCCGCTAAGGATCACTTGCGGACTATATCCCAACTGTATGGACTTGTGCGTCAGGTAGTAAGGATCGACGCCGATGCAATGCCCGCCGACGAGTCCGGGGTACATGCGGATGAAGTTCCATTTGGTGCCGGCCGCTTTCAGGACTTCGGAGGTGTCAATGTCCATGCGGTCGAAGATCATGGAGAGTTCGTTCATCAGGGCGATGTTCAGGTCGCGCTGGGTATTCTCGATGACTTTGGCCGCTTCGGCCACTTTGATGCAGGAGGCTTTGTAAATACCGGCTTTAATGATTTCGCCGTACACCAAAGCAATTTCTTCAAGCGCTTCGGCGTCACTGCCGGAGACAATCTTCAAGATCTTATCAATGGTCCGTTCCTTTTCTCCCGGGTTGATGCGTTCGGGCGAATAGCCGGCTTTAAAATCAACGCCGAGCTTCAGCCCCGACAGGCGTTCAATGATCGGAACGCAATCTTCTTCCGTACACCCGGGATAAACGGTAGATTCGAACACTACGTAATCGCCTTTTTTAATGACTTTTCCCACGGTTTCCGACGCCTTCAATAAAGGGGTCAGGTCTGGGACGTTGTGTTTATCGACGGGGGTTGGGACGGCGACAATGATGAAATGCGCTTCTTTCAGGTCGTTTAGGTCGGCGGAGAATCGAATGGATTTATGTTGGAAGGCGTCCGGTTCAAGTTCTTCCGACGGGTCGATTCCCTGACGCATGAGCTGAACGCGGTCTTCGTTGATATCGAATCCGATCACGTCAAAGTTTTTAGCAAACTCCAGCGCCAGCGGCAAGCCGACGTATCCTAAACCAATGACGGCAATGTTCTTTTTCCTGTCTGCTAAATCCTGGTACACGCGATAGTATTTGTTTGTTGTTGAAAGTCAGTAGGGCGGGAGATATATTGATTTTTCGCAAAAATTAATATATCTCCCTTTTCCGGATTTTCCGGTCGTGTCATATCATTTACCATTCATCATTTACCATTCATCATTTACCATTCATCATTTACCATTCATCATTTACCATTCATCATCACGCTTCTTTGAAAGCGTTTTTTGACAGGATAAAAAAGACGCTGATAAAAAAACCAATTCCAAGGCCCGTTATCAGGGCTGCAGTTTTGGAAGGTTTCTCCGGTTTAATGGGCGCCAAGGGTAAATCGATGGCGCGAATAAAAGGGATATTGTTTTTTAACGTAAAATCGGCTATTTCATAGTTTTTAATGATCTCGCCGAACCCGGCGCCGGACAATTGGGCGTCTCCCCTTAATAATTTGCTTTGCACTTTGTCGGACTCGAAGATCAGGCCCCGCTGCCGGTCTTCGAGTTGAGCGGCGCTGATCTCTTTTCCCTGAATGGACCTTTTTAAAGAATCCATTTTATTTTTCAATACTTCGACCGTGTGTTCCTGCTTTTCAATAGAAGATCCGACGTAAAACTCGCTGAGCTTGTCGAAGATCACGTTGGCCAACTGGATGGACAGGTCTTCATTGCGCGTTTTTAGTTCGAGGTCGAGGATGCCCGATTGTTTGGAATACCCGCTGGTGAACAGCGGATCCGCCCGGTCGGTCAGCCGCTCGTATAACCGGGCGAAACCCGTTTTAGCAACGCGGTCGAAATGGTCGAAGTCGCCGCTTTTAAAAAAAAATCCGTTTAAGCCGGTCGTATCTTTTTTCCATATTTGTTGAAAATCAAAATCCCGGATCAAATGATTGGCGTAATAATCATTGACCCCGTTTACGACGCCCTGTTGAAACAGCGCGTTAGCCATAATTCTCCGGGACCTGGACAATTCTACGATCTTGCTCAAATTAGACTGGCCGTCGCCCGATCCGCTTATCTGCCCGATAAAAGACGCCAACCCGGAACCGGCGCCGCTTTGGGCGTCGTTCAGCATGAACGTCATTGTGGCCGTGTAGGTCGGCTTAAATTTCCAGGCGCCAAAAAGCATATAAGCGGCGATGGGCAAAGCAAATAAAAGGACAATATACCATTCGCTAACAATCTCGCGAATGTATCCTTTCAGCTTCCGAAGCGCCAACTTTAGCGTGATCTCTTCCAAACGAATTATGCGTTATGAAATAGTTATGAGTTATAAGTTATGAGTTAAAAACATTCATCACTCATCATTTACCATTTTTCATTTACCATTTTATATGGCTTTATCCCACAACAGCAAGGGTTCCGTCTCTAAATGATCGAAATTGATCTCCGGTTCTTCTTCCAGTTTATAAATGACGTAGCGAATTTTACGTTTGATGAGTCGCTCCGCTTTATCGACCAGTTCCAGCAAATAACTTTTGTCGATATTGCCAAGAAAAATAAGGTCGATAATTTGGCTGTCAAGCCCTTTTGAAAATTCTCCGACCAGGTAGACTTTTCGCACTTCGCCGAGGCGCTCTACTACGTTTTCAATGACGCGGTCGAGGCCCACGTGTTTCATTAGTATCTGATGGATTTCCTTAAATAATGGATGGTCGGTATTGGCTTGGAACATTTTTTTGTTGCCCACCAAAAAAGATTTTAACATACCGGCTTCTTCAAATCGGTTGATTTCCACCCGGATCCCGTTGGACGATTCGCCAAACTCGCTTTCCAGCCCGCGCAAGTACGCCTGGGTATGGCTGTTCAAAAAAAATTTCAGCAATAATTTAATTCTCGTCTTGGACGATATCAACGCTTCAATCATGCACGATATTGAGCAACAAAATTACTCATTATCTTTTAATATGCAATACATCCCAACATATTTTTGTTTTAAGAAATTGTTAAGGAATAGTAAATTGTAAATGCATATGAAATACGACCGGAAACCTGGAAAAGGGTAATGCTTTAAATTTGCAAAAATTTAAAGCATTGTTATCCGCACCTTCCCGCATAACGACACAAAACCCGGGAACGGGATATATTTAAATTTTTGCAAAAAATTTAAATATATCCCATGCACCCCTTTATGCGCGCGGCCGCCAAATAAAAAAGCCTCGACATTCTAAAAGAATGTCGAGGCTTTTTTATTATAGACAATTAAATTACTCCGTAATAGATGCTTCGCTCATTACCTGCGATCTCCTTATTTTACTGGGCGGTTCGATCCGTTCCTTTCGGACGATCCTGGAGAACAACCCGATCTCCTGGCTAAACAAAAACTGGAGCAACAATTTGGAATAGGAAGTATGATATTTTAAGTTGTCGTAAAATTCGGGGGCTATTTTTTTTAGTTTCGGTAGATTATTCCAGGGAATGGCCGGAATATCATGGTGCTCGTTGTGGTAACCCACGTTGAGCGTGATCAGGCTCAGCGGTCCGTAATAACTGAAAGTTTCCTGTTTAGGGTCCAATACCAGGTAATGCTCCTGAATCCAGCGGGCGCCCAGCGGATGCAGGCCCACGCAAAACCAAAAACTCAGGCCCAGGTAAACCAGCGCTTTCCAGCCGATAAAGTAAACGATCGCAACATCGGCGCTGAACATGACGATATAATTCAGGATCAGCCAGCGGTCAATACGAATTTTTTCTTCATAACGAGCCGTGCGAATGGCTTGGAAAACGGCAAAGAACAATAGCCAAAGCGCTTTGCCGATAAAATAATTGTCGATAAGTTTGGCTTCCCAGGCGTCGGGCAGGTCGGCGTCTTTGCCCGGCACGCCCATGTGGGAATGGTGGCGGAGATGATAAGTTTTAAAAGCTACATACGTAGGGATTACGGACGAGAGGTTGGCGACGATCCCGGCGTAAATATTATTGGTCGCTTTTTTAAAGATCAAGTTGTGACAGGCCTCATGGTAGATAATATACAGCGCGTGAGCCGGAAATGCCCCGATAAACCACGAAACGGCAACGATCAGCCACCAGCTTTGGTCGCGCAGCAAATAAGCCAGTACAAATTGGATGGAGACGCAGACCGCTATCCAGACCGCCGTCACCGGACTTTTTCCGATCAGTTTCTTCACTTCCGGGTGCGCTTTCATGATGTGGTGCACGCGCTCGTAGTGCGGAACCGGCTCGTCGACGTAAGTAAAATCATGATTATACTCCATGATCGAATCGTATTTTTAGTGAGTAGTTGGGTTCAAAACAAATAATTAACTGTTTGGTTCGCCTTTTTACTTACGAAGGCGAAGCAAATGTCTTTAGTCCGATGATCCCGACGGTGATCAGGCTGATAAAAAATATCTCGGCGTAAGAAATGCGCTGGTTAAAAAAAAGCATTTCCGCCGCTTTAATCAGGATGATTGAGATGGAAGTCCAAACGGCGAAAGCAGTGGCGGTGGGAATATGCTTCATAGCGAGCGAGAAATAATAAATATTACCGATCCCAAAAATAATATATCCTAAGAGCGGGGCAATAATAGGAATCCCGTTGTGCAGCATCAATATATTATTGAACCGCAATTCTTTCAATTTACCGACGTCCATTAACTTGAGCGAAAACGTCCAGCCCGCTTCAAAGGTGGCCGCTATTAAAATATATAACCAGTGCAATAAAATAAATAATTAGAGATCAATGATGAATTATGGGAGCTGCCTGATACGACCTTTCTTCCTCCGGGCGCCGGGCGTCCGTTAAAACAGGTTCCGGAACGTCCGGTTTTGCCGGTTTTATGCGTAAAATACCGCCCGCCCATTTCATTAAATTAGGCCGTAAATAATAATATCGCGCGAACCATTTATAGCGGAGCAGTTTTTTTTCGTCGAACCGCCGGAAAGAAAAAGCGTGCTGTAAAAAGTAATCCTTCGGAAAATCATAGTACAAACCCCAGTTCTCCGGTTTATCGCCCGGTTTATGCGCCGGATAATAGACGGTTCCGAACAAATAATCCCAAACCGATAATTTAGTGGCAAAATTCGCGTGGAAAACTTCTAGCGTATTCGCATGATGCCATAAGTGCAGTTCCGGCGTATTGAAAAAATACTTCAACTTTCCAAACCGGACGTCCACGTTGGCGTGAATGAACGTGCCGTACACGGCGTCGATCAAACCCTTGATAACCGCGACTTCCGGAGGCGCGCCCAGCAAAATGATCGGCGCGTATTCGATGCTCTGGTTGATTAGGATCTCTAACGCGTGCGACCGCGAGCCGGCCAAAAAATCCACCTCTTTATCTGAATGGTGCGCCTCGTGCAGGCGCCACAACCATTTATTGGCGTGTTGCCACCGGTGGAATAAATAAATATAGAGATCGTGGGTGACGACAAAAAATATAACCTGCGCGGTCGTCGACCAGCGCTGAAAACCGTGGACGATGGAACTGGCCGACCAGTTGAAATGGGCGTTCAAAAAGTTCTCAGCGGGCTTGATGACGTAGCCAGATATAATAATGGTCAGGAAAAGACTTTGCACAAGAGTGTACCAGAAAAGGTCGACCCATAATCCTTCCCGAAAAAAAGGCACGCCTTTGCGGTAAGGCGCGATCCGCTCCCAAGCGATCACCGTCGCGATCCAAATAAATAATAATGCCGTACAAACAATTTGCGTCTGAGTAAGGTGCGTATAAGTCATCTAATTTTAGCGTGTTGAAAGGTTTTTAGCTAATAGCTCTTTATTTAAACTCCGGGCTAATATGCACCCGCAGACGTTTCATTGGCCCAAGTTCCGACTCGTACACTTTTTTAACGCCGTCGCCCGCCGCTGTTTCAACGTCGCGAATATCGCGCACGAGGCGCTGAAAACCCTGCGGCTCAACGGAGGCCGCATGATCCGATCCCCACATGGCGCGATCGAGCGTGAAATGTCTTTCCACAAAACTGGCGCCCATAACGACCGCCGCGACGGTGGTGGCCAGGCCGGTCTCGTGACCCGAATAACCGATCGGGACGCCGCTATATTTTTGATGAAGCGTGCGGATCATTTTCAGGTTCAGCTCCTCTGGTTTACACGGATAGGCGGAAGTGGAATGGGCAATGGAAAGCGGATAATTTTTATCAAAATGACGGACCAGCGTTACGGCGTCGTCTATTTCCTTCATGGTCGACATCCCGGTAGACAGCATAAGTGGCTTGCCGGTATGCAATACTTTTTCGATCAGCGGCACGTCGGTCAGCGAGGCGGACGCCAGTTTGTAAACGGGCGTGTCAAATTGTTCCATGAATTCCACCGCTTCTGTATCCCAGACGGAAACAAACCAGTCGATCCCCGCTTTTTTACAATATTCGTCGATTTCGGTGTATTCTTCCTTACTAAACTCTGTTTTTCGTTTATAGTCGATATAGGTGATCCGGCCCCAGGGCGTGTCGCGCATAATATTCCACTGGTCTTTCGGCACGCAAATTTCAGGCGTCCGCTTCTGGAATTTGACTGCGTCGGCTTTAGCGGTCACCGCTTCGTCGATGAGTTTTTTAGCGGTCTCCATCGAGCCGTTGTGGTTGATGCCAATTTCGGCAATAATATAACAAGGACTTCCTTCGCCAATCATTCTGCCGGACTTGAGATGTATTGAATTCATAATTTTGTCTTATCGTAGCTAATTTGGTATGTGCGCTATTCTTATTTTGTTTTTGAAGAGATGATCAATTCGGCGAATTCCCTGAAACATCCTTCTCCTCCTCGTGCTTCGCAAATATAGTCGGCAACGTTTTTAGCAAAACTTAACGCGTCGGCGGGACAGGCCGCCAGACCGACCATTTTCATGATCTCCACGTCGTTCGTATCGTCGCCGATATAAGCGATCTCTGCCGGTTGCAGGTTCTTACGTTCCAGAATACCCTGCAAAATTAGCGGTTTATCTTTAACGCCCAAATGCAATTCGACAATTTTTAATTTCTCCGCCCGTTTTGCGATCGAAGGCGAGCGTTCGCCGGTGATGATCCCTACTTCAATATCTATATTATAGAGCCGCTCCACGGCCATACCGTCGCGCATATTGAACTTTTTAAGGGTTTCGCCCGATTCGCCATAATACACGCCGGCGTCGGTTAATACGCCGTCGCAATCAGTCAGCAGCATTTTAATTCGACGCGCTTTGGATAATATTTCGTCCGTCAGAAATTTTCCTCTTTGAATATTTGTCAGATTTGACATAAGCAAACCAGCTTTTATAACAATTTTTGTGAGTTCAAAAATTCAATGTTTAAATCAACCTCATTAGCGCGTATGTATTGCGACCGGAAAACCCGGGATTAATGGTAAATGGTAAAACGCGTACGCAGTGCGACCGAAAACCCCGGAATGGGACGTCTTTTAATTTTTGCAAAAAATTAAAAGACGTCCCGCCCGCCCCTCTCATGCGCGCAGCGCAGGGATGCAAACACTTATTTAAGTAGAATTAACCTACCACTGCAAACTAAAAATAGGGGAGATTATATGGCCGTCCAACCGCCGTCCACAACCAGGTTGGCGCCGGTCATATAAGCAGAAGCGTCGCTAGCTAAAAAAATTAACGCGCCCTGGTAATCATCCGGTCGCGCCATCCTTCCTAACAACGTTTTAGACGAATAGTTCTGTACGAAGAAGTCGTCCTGGCTGTTTTCGACCCCGCCGGGGGATAAAGTATTGACCCGGACGCCGTTTTTTCCCCAGTAAGCGGCCAAAAACCGCGTAAAATTGATCACCGCTCCTTTTGTGGCCGGGTAAGCCGCCGACTTATAAAAGGTTTGCTCTCCCTGCGCGTTGCGATAAATGCTTTGGTCGGGGCCTACGATCCCGTAAGTGGAAGCGACGTTAATAATGCTCCCGCTACCCTGGCGCGCCATCACTGTCCCGAATACCTGCGAGCATAAAAATACGCCCGTCACGTTGACTTCCAGCGATTTGCGAAACGCTTCCACCGGGTAGCGCTCGAACGCCGACAACTCCGCCGCCATCGTCGGATTTTCAAACATATCGTTGATGGCGGCATTATTAACCAGGACGTCGATCGTCCCCATCGCCGTCAGGATCCGGTTTTTGGCCTCTTTCAGAGACTCTTCGTTCGTCACGTCTAAACCCAATCCCAAATGGTGAGTTCCCAGCGACGCGGCAAACGCTTTTGCCTGTTCCTTTTGAATATCGGCAACGACTACCCGGGCCCCCGCCTGCGCCAGCGCTTCGCAATGTTTTTTACCGATCAGACCCAAAGCCCCGGTAACAATAGCCGTCTTATGTTGCAACGAAAAAAGCGACATATAATTAAATGATGAATGATGAATTGTAAATGGTTGTCGGTAGACATGTGCAAAAGTAAGATAAAATTAAGACGAGCTGGAGTTTTTCAAAAAACGATTTCTTCCGGGATTCGTTTAATAGGGAAATCAACTTCATGAACCGCATATTCCGCTACCTTTTTTGGGTATTGCTTTTTTGGTGCGCAATTTTTCAATTTTTTAGACTTGTTGAACTTTTTGCCTGGCGTCCTTTATGGAAATCCGCAGGAATAAGCAACGCCCTGGGCGCTTTTATTCATGGCTGGCGGCTGGATCTTTCAATGGCGGCCTATCTTTCTGTCGTCCCTTTTTTACTAACGACGCGCTCCATTATTTTTTCTTCAAAAACAGGTTTTTTGATTGCCCGGATAGTTATTTTGATAGAGATCGTTTGCTATAACATGATCGCCGTTGGCGAAACCGTCGTATACCCGGAATGGAAAACTAAATTGAATATGCAGGCCCTCGAACATTTTTCCCACCCGTCGGAAGTGTTCCAGGTAATATCCGTAGGTTTGATCGCGGGCTTCTTTTCTTCCGCAGGAATACTGGGCGCTTTTTTTCTTTGGATATATAATAAATGGGTAACTCCGGCGCCGGACCGGACGCTTTCAATTGAAGGAAGGAACTTTTGGAAAAAAGCGACGCTTCCGATGCTGCTTTCCTTTATTTTTTTATTAGTCCTTATGCGCGGCGGATTCTCCCGCGATCCGGTCAACGAAAGCGAGGCTTACTTCTCTGATTTTAT
>JBBRMZ010000016.1:0-36154 GCA_038230555.1 Chitinophagales bacterium | reverse complement strand
GAGGTGAAAAGCCCGCTAAAAACCTGATTGTCGACCTGCCAGGATCTTAGATTCCAAGGTCCCGTTTCTCCGCCGCTATAAATGACGAGGTATGAATAAGCTCTCAGCGTATCGGATTTACAAGGCGAAAAATTAGACACCGGATAAGGTCTTCCGTCGAGCGTAAAAGTATAATTGTTAATATCGTCGTACATAAAACTATCGATACAAACAGAGATCCCTCCCGCGCAGACGGCACTTTGCGTAACGACGCTATCCTGACGGATAAAATTGGTTTGAGACCTGCCTATAAAAGCGAACAGCGCCAAATTCACGCAAAGAAGTAAAGCTTTTTTCATCTACATTTCAACTTAATATGAATACTCTGGGGAAGGGGAGCTGATTAGCCCGTTCAACTCCTAAAATCATGCCAATAATAGGGTATTTTTAGCGAAAATACTCTGTTTTTAGCATATTTAAATAAATATTAAATCTATAAATAATTGATTTTTAGTATTTTATCTTTTTAATACAATAAATCAATATAAGCAATAATATTATTAAAAATGGACGGCTTTAAGGGCCTGAAAAATGAATAAAGGGGAAAATAAAAGGTAATATGTCGTCTCATCGTATGAATAAGAAAAAGGGCATAATTCCAATGGCCTCCGGGATTTCGCGACGCGAAACGCCGGATAAGATAAAAAAGTTATTGATCAGATCAAAAAAGGATGGAAACGGCGGTTAAGCGTTGTAAGAATACCTGGCGCGTAAAATTATAAGATATTATTTAGAACGCATAAATTTAACTATTTTGCGATAGCCCGCATAATGATTTATAGTTAAATAGGAAAACTAAACCATTAGCGGATTGGTTTGTCGCTTAAAACAGGCCTATAAAAAGAAATTCAGGAGAAAAAAACTTCCGTACACTACGCTGGCGATCCCGTTAGTCGTGAAAAAAGCGAGATTTACTTTGCTTAGATCGTTGGCCCGCACTAATGTATGCTGATAGATTAACAGACCAATAAAAGCGGCGGCGCCGACCCAGTGAAGAACGCCAAAATAAAAGGGCGGAGCGCTCAATTTATACGCGACGATCCCGACCAATATACCGCAAAAGATATGGACCAGGTTGGAAAGTTGTAAAGCGCGCGTTCTTCCCATCCAAACGGGAATAGAATTTAAACCCTGCGACTTATCGAACGCATCGTCCTGGAGCGCGTAGATAATATCAAAACCCGAAACCCAGAAAAAAACGATGGCAGAATATATGACGGGCAGAACGTCAAATTTTCCGACTACGGCAATATAAGCGCCTACGGGGGCCAGAGAAAGTCCGACGCCCAGAATAAAATGGCAAAGCGCAGTTACTCTTTTTGAATAACTATATCCTAAAATAATCAATAAAGCGACCGGGGAGAGATAAAAACAAACGGGATTGATCAGCCATGTTACGCCGACAAAAAGCAGGCTGTTTAAAATCACAAAAAATAAAGCAGAGTTGGGCGGAATCACCCCGGCAGGTATTTCTCTTTGGGCGGTTCGCGGATTAGCGGCGTCAATATCCCGGTCCAGATAACGGTTAAAAGCCATTGCCGCGCTTCTCGCAAAGATCATGCATAAAACGACGGCTCCTAAAATTTTTATGTTTATTCCCTGTCCCGTTTTCATCAGGCCTAAAAAATAACCTACCAGGGCAAAAGGCAAAGCAAAAACCGTGTGGCTAAACTTAACAAGCGACAAATATTTCTTCATGCGTCTAACCTTTCACTTCTCCTTTGATGGTTAATACGAGCGTTTCAGGAACAGTATTAGAAGTGATCGTTATTGGTTTGACCTGGGTTCCCGATTTATTATGCGAATCGAATACTACCTTAATTTCGCCCATTTTTCCTGGTTCGATGGGCGCCTGCGGTTTTTCAGGAACAGTACAGCCGCAGGTAGTTTTTGCGTCCTTAATGACCAGCGGTTCCGTTCCGGTATTTTTAAAACGGAAAATATGGGTCATTTTATCGTTTACTTTCAATACTCCCCAATTATATACGGTTTCTTCAAAATGAATGGTTGTTTTGCGTTCGGTAGAGGGGTCGGGATTCGCGGAAGGCGGGGTCGGGGTATTTTCAGCAACGTTAGGGGTTACAGAGGTTACGACCAATGCCGCAGAGTCCGCTTTAGACAATTTTTCTGTGGCTTGTTCGGTCGTCCCCGAAGCGCCTTCACAGGAAACAAGGATACAAGCGCTTAGTAATCCCGCGCATAAGGATTGAGTCAGAATTTTCATGATCATTATTTTAGCTATACAATTTTACTCGTCTTTACTCTTCCAAGAGGTCTGGCCTCCTTTCTTTGGTTCTTTGGATGGAAGCGTTCAGCCGCCATTCTTCAATTTTTTCTTCGTGACCGGAAAGCAATACTTCGGGTATTTTCCATCCTTTATAATCGGCGGGCCGCGTATAGACCGGCGGAGCGATCAGCCCGTCCTGGAAAGAATCAAGTAAAGCGGACGTTTCGTCGGAAAGCGCCCCGGGAATCAGCCGCCCGATGGAATCGACCACCAACGCGGCGGGTAATTCTCCGCCCGAAAGCACAAAATCTCCCACAGAGATCTCCAACGTAATCAGCCGCTCCCTGACCCTTTCATCGACGCCTTTATAATGCCCGCATAAGATCAGCAGGTTTTTTTTTAAGGAAAGGCGATTTGCAAGTGCCTGCGAGAAAAGAACCCCGTCGGGCGCCATATAAATAATTTCGTCGTATTCCCTTTCCGCTTGGAGCGCTTCGATACATTTTTCGATCGGCTCAATCATCATGACCATTCCCGCGCCGCCGCCGAATGCGTAGTCGTCGATCTTGCGATGCGGTCCGAGACCGTATTCCCTCAAATTATGAACGACCACCTCGAAAAGTCCTTTTTCTTTCGCCCTCTTTAAAATAGAATGATTAAAAGGACTTTCCAATAATTCTGAAGCGGCCGAAATGACGTCGATTCGCATAATGAAGCAGTCTAAGAGTTGATCTTAATCAACTCTACTTCAAAGATCAGGGTTTCGTAAGGACCAATGTCGCCGCCCGCGCCGCGTTCTCCATAACCAAGGTTTGAAGGAACATATAATTTCCATTTTGAACCGACCGGCATCAACTGAAGCGCTTCCTGCCAGGCAGGAATTACGCCGTTGACCGGAAAGTCAATCGGGGTTCCGCGTTGAACGGAACTATCGAATATTTGGCCGTTCAACAAAGTGCCGTGATAATGCGCGGTGATCTTATCGGTCGCTTTTGGCTTTGGGCCGTTGCCTGCTTTGATGATCTCGTACTGCAAGCCGCTGGCGGTAGTAATCACCCCCGGACGTTTGCCGTTTTCGTCGAAGAATTTTTTGCCTTCCGCGATCTTTCCTTCAAATTTTGACGCCTTACACTTTTTCATATAGTCGCTGAAAAGATCGTTCGCTTTTGCCACCGAGATCATTTCTTTGCCTGCCATGGCGTCTGAAAACCCTTTGGCCAACTGATCTGCGTCGATCTGCGCGGCGGTTTGTTTCAAATTTTGGGCGAACAGAACGCCTAAGCTATAGCTGGCTGAATCCATTTTGACGGGGGTTTTTGGAGCCTGCGCGGATACCGTAGCGACGGCGCCCAGCATCCAGGCTGTAAAGAAAAAATATTTCATGTCGATTGTTAAAATTTTTTGAAAAATACAGGAAGTAATTTTTTATGATTGAGCGTCAAACGTCTGCAAAGGTAGTTTATTATGTAATTTTTATAAAAGACTCCGACAGATTATTTACTTACAAAGATTATTTCTCAAATCCTGCTTTTCCGTAGCGCCTCGCCGGAGGTCTCGCGGCAGTAGCTATGCGAAAAACTTTGCCATTTCATTTGAAGGACTCCCCAAATGGCTTCTTTCACGATGCTCATGTTCATTTTTGAAACGCCTTTTTCACGATCAATAAAAGTGATCGGAATCTCACGCACTTTAAATCCTAAACTCAGGGCGGCGTATTTCATTTCTATCTGGAAGGCGTAACCGATAAAATGAATTTTATCCAGGTCAATATCCAAGAGCGTATTCCTGGTATAGCAGACGAAACCTGCGGTCGGGTCTTTGATGGAAATCCAGGCAACCATGCGCACGTATAAAGAAGCGCCGTAAGAAATGGCGATCCGGTCGAAAGGCCAATTTTTCACCTGCCCCCCTTGTATATACCGGCTGCCGACGGCCACGTCGGCGCCTTCCATTTCGCAAGCCTTCCCAAGCCGAATTAGGTCGGCGGGATTGTGTGAAAAATCGGCGTCCATCTCGTAAATAAAATCGTAGCTTTTATCAAGCGCCCATTTAAAGCCTAAAATGTAAGCAGTACCTAAACCGAGTTTTCCGCTTCGTTCTAATAAATGGAGCCGGCCGTTTGCATTGCGTTGATATTCTTTAACCAATCCGGCGGTTCCATCGGGCGAACCGTCGTCGATGACCAAAACATGGAAAGGCAAAGGCAAAGAAAATATGGCGTCCAATATCTCACGGATATTTTCTTTTTCGTTGTACGTAGGAATAATTACTAAATGCAGCCCCACAGAATCAATTATAACAAATATTGGATTAAATAATAAACAAGGAAAATTATCCGGCAAATATATGGAGATTAAATTACTTTTAGCCTTCGTTTACCGTTTGGGTAAAAATAGCACGGGCTCAACGGCCCTGCTTAATAAAAATTAGCGGTTCATGCCACTCATTTTAACGGATTAAAGAACGAATAATTTATATCAAAAAATGTAATTTTGCGTACTTTTAGCGTAAATAATTACCAAGTCCGTTTATATTCATTTATTCCAACTTTACGTAGACCAAAAGGGAAAGTTTTCATTCAATGAAAAGGAAGCCAAATTATTTTTATTCCATCGTCAGCGTCTCTTTGGTTTTATTTTTATTAGGGTTTTTTGGAGCGGCGCTGGCGCTGACGAAATCCCTGGTAGCTTCCAATAAAGAAAAGATCAATGTTACCGTCGAGATTAAAGAAGACGCCGATTCCTCTTCAATAACCGCGCTGCCTGCGTTTTTAGAAGCGGGCCCTTATATAAAAAAAGGCAGTCTAAAATATGTTAGTAAAGAGGCGGCGGCGGCGTTTATGAAAAAAACTTTCCCCGACGACGACGCCATACTGCAAGACGGTCCAATTCCTTTTTATAACTCCTATTCGCTCAACTTAGACGCCGGCTATTTAAATAAGGACAGCATTGAAGCTATTAGAGCGAAAATAAAATCCAATCCCGCCGTCGCCGACGTGGACGTGGACGAAGGAATGATCGGCGAAATATCACAGAGCGTAGAAAAAATAGCTGTTTTAGCTTTTGCCGCAGCTGCCGTTTTCATTATTGTCGCTATTACGCTTATCCATAACACCATTCGTTTGAATTTATACTCGGACAGGTTCATTATTAAAAACATGGAGTTGGTTGGGGCTTCCTGGAGTTTCATCAGTCGGCCCTATATTTGGCGCGGCGCGCGAAACGGCTTTTTAAGCGCCTTGTTGGCGCTTTGCCTGTTAGGGCTTGCCTATTATTTTATTGAAAAACAATCGCCTGAAATCCGGCTATTGTTAAAATCTCCCTTATTTTTGCCCGGAATTTTGTTTTTAATGGGCGCCGGCATCTTTATTAGTTGGATCAGCGCTTTTTATGTGGTTAATAAATACCTCCGGATGAAATTGGACGATCTTTACTAAAAATGATTAGTGATTAATTATTTAATTTGTCAGCCCTGCCTTAGTTCCTGTTGGTTATTTCATCCGTAAAATTTATTTATAAAATAGAAAACGGGAATTACCGTTTTGCTTAATTATAGGGCTTAAAAAAGTCTATTTTTTACTAATTTGTTGTTAATTTTTAATATCGTATGGCAAAAGTTAATCGCCCCAAACCGTCTCCCGCTAACCGTCCGACTCCGTCTCCGCAGCCTCTTTCCCCCCGTCCCGGGCAGCAGGCGACCATTCGAACGGCTCCAACCCCGGGCGCTAAACTTAAAATGCCCGCTTCTGATTCCATGTTTAGTCAGGGCTATAAAGAATTGATCTTCGGCAGGCAAAATTATTTTTGGGGCCTAATCGGCGTCGGACTGATCGCGCTGGGTTTGATCCTGATGATGGGAGGCGGAATGCCGAATCCCGATATGTGGGACGATAATATTATTTATAGTTTTAGGATCGTTACGCTGGCGCCTTTTTTGATCGTGGCCGGACTGGTTGTAGAAATCTACGCTATTTTTGTTAAAAAAGACGCCCCGATTAGCTAGATTTTCGCCGGATTTCTGGCGCAATAGATACGCGCAATGGAAGTTATTTCAACCATTGGATTTTTGATAAAGATTGTTACAGACCTCGCTTTTCTAACTAACGAATAAACCAACAAATGGATTTTCTTCAAGCCATTGTCCTCGCTGTTATTGAAGGACTTACGGAATTTTTGCCGGTCTCTTCTACGGGCCACATGATTGTCGCCGCTTCCGCTATGCACATTACTGGGGAGGCCTTTCCTAAATTATTTATTGTGGCCATCCAATTGGGCGCTATTTTGTCTGTTGTAGCGCTTTACTGGCGCCGTTTCCTACAAAATTTTTCTTTTTATTATAAGCTGATCGTCGCAGCCGTTCCGGCTGTTATCATCTACGTGCTTTTCCATAAATTAATCGACCGCGCGTTGGGCAACGCTTACGTAGTGGCGGTCATGTTTATCCTGGGCGGAATCATTTTTCTGTTTGTCGACGATTGGTTCAAAGTAAATCCCGACGAAGCGTTAAAAGACGAATCCAAGCCGGGTTTCCTGGACCGGGCTTTTCAAAACGTTCCGCTTTTACGCGACGGAGTAGGGGAGTGGGTCGGCTACACGCAGGCGTTCGTGATCGGCCTGTTTCAAAGCATTGCCTTGATCCCAGGCGTTTCCCGTTCGGCGGCAACTATTATTGGAGGACTGACACAAAACCTGACCCGCAAAACTGCCGCCGAGTTTTCTTTCTTTTTAGCCGTTCCAATGATGTTTGGAGCGACGGCTGTTAAATTACTGAAATTTTTCAAGGACGGCAACACCCTCGAAGGGAATCAGTTGACCCTGTTGATCGTTGGAAATATCGTTGCATTCATCGTGGCCGCGCTGGCGATCCGGACTTTTATCCAATACCTGACTAAGCACGGTTTTAAAGTTTTTGGATATTATCGCATTATAGTTGGCGTCCTGATCCTGATCTTGTTGGCGACCGGTTGGATGAATGCAGAATTGATGGACTAATATAAGTAATGCGAATAATAGGTTAAAACTAGCAAAAGCGGATAAACACCGGTCTGCCTTTTTGAATATCCAACTATAAGCCATTTTGAATAAGGCGTTTTTGAGGACCCTTTTAGTTTGACCTCTCCTCAAACTGACTGCTGTCCGAGACCCGGGTCAGACCTGACTCATATATGCAACATACACGGCTTGTGTGCGGCTTATATACGGCTTATATGCGACTCGGGGGGGTGACGGATATAAGGATAAACGGGCGTCGGGGCCGGGATTTTTGGGATAAAAGGAACTGCGCGCTTGTCATATTCACTTCCGGTTTTCGGGTCTATCGTCCCGGAGCCCTTTTTGAACTTTTTCAACCCATTATTCGCTTAAGTAGTTATGAGTTATGAGTTATGAGTTATAAATATGCGGTTCTCTTATTATCGATTGATTACATAATTTTTTTAACAGCGTTAAGTTATAATTGAACTACTTATGACCACGCTGAATGATAAAGATACCGATTTTGAAGCCGGCGCCGTTCTCTTAGTCGACAAACCGGTTGGATGGACTTCCTTCGACGTAGTGAATAAAATTCGATACGCTTTACGCAAGAAATTACAGAAAAAAAACATTAAAGTTGGTCATGCCGGGACGCTGGATCCTTTGGCTTCCGGTTTGCTGATTGTCTGCACGGGCGCGGCGACAAAACGCATAGATAGTTTTATGGGTATGCCTAAAACTTATACGGGCGTTATTACTTTAGGCGGGATTACGCCGTCTTTTGACCTGGAAACGCCGGTTAGCCAAACTTTTTCCACGATCCATATTGACCGCCCTTTACTGGAAAAGGCGCGTAAACAATTTTTAGGCGTCATATCCCAAGTTCCGCCTATTTTTTCTGCCATTAAAAAAGACGGTAAACCGCTTTACGAATCTGCCCGTAAAAACGAAGCCGTAGAGATAGCGGCGCGGCAAGTGGAGATATTTGAATTTGAGCTGTCGCCGGAACCTTTTACTGCGGCGAAAACGGATTTTATGAACGTCGAATTTTCCATACAGTGTAGCAAAGGAACTTATATCCGATCGATCGCTAACGATTTCGGCGTCGCCTGTGGATCTGGCGCCTACCTCAGCGCGCTTTGCCGGACTGCAATCGGCGAATATAATTTAGGAAAGGCTTGGGAAATAAAAGACCTGATCAGCGCTATTCTGTCCGCATAATAATATACTCAGTTTCGACAGATAAGATTGGTTTTGAATGAATTATAAAATTCATCATTCATTATTTATTTCCTACCTTTTTTGGGCGGCTAAAACGCCTTCCGCGCCGGGAACGCCTTTCGTTAAAACATTTCCTTTAATGGTTACCGTTCTATTTTCCTGGGCCTCGTTGGTTCGAATAGAGATGATTTTATTGAAGACTCCGGGGAATTGCGTATCGTAACGAACCGTTAATTCGCCCCATTCGCCTGGGTAAACAGGGTCTTTTTTAAAATTAGGGATGGTGCAGCCGCAGGTACTGTGCGCTTCTTTGATGATCAACGGTTCGGCGCCCGTATTTTTAAATTTAAATTTACGGTATGGGTCGGAACCTTTATCGACGGTTCCATAATCAATTTCCGTTTTTTCAAAGGTCATTACTGGTCCGCCGGTTCTTTGAGCCTGAACTACGTGTAGGATAAAAAAAGATATAATTAACGGCGTCGTTACTTTAGGAAGCGCTAAGTTTATCATCTTCAAAAATTGTAAAGCGTTCAGATTCATAGGTATTGGAAATTCTTTGTGTTTAAGTTTTTAGTCGATCCTGATTTTCAATGACCGGGAGCCTAAGACACTATTAATTAGAGCGGTTATATTTAAAAAAGGCCGGCGCCGATAATGAAAAAATAAGAATAAAACTATTATTTAATGCAAAGTTAACTAATATGAATATATTAGAATGTTAACAAGGTGTAAATAACCGTTAATTATATTCAAAATTATTTAAATTATTTTTAAGTCAATTTGTGTAGACAACTATGATATTTTATAAAATAATATCTTAAAATAGATAGGATAAATTAACCATCGCCGTTCTTTCCCGCTAAATCCCGCTTTTCACGAGATATTTATTACTTTTGTCGAGCGGTTGAACTTAGTATTCTTTCAATCGTTTTAATGGTTGCTAAAACAATTAATTTTAACCTGACTCATTCAGGTCTTGAAATATAAAAGAAGAGGGCGACCCCGCTTTTCTTTTTAAATATTAGGACACATATTATAAAGAAATCAAATTGACGCCTTTGAATCTTTCACTGAACGTTTCTTTAGACTCGCATACCGACTTAACAGGCGTTGAGGATATCCGCCATTCTTCCCGCGCTTTTGTTGAAGAGGTTTTAAAAGATTATGAAATTTGCCTGACGAGCCGGGAAGTCAGCGTCCTGGCGCGCCGCGAAGCGCTAACCGGTAAAGCTAAGTTCGGCATTACGGGCGATGGAAAGGAAGTTCCTCAGGTAGCGCTGGCGCGCGCGTTCAAAAAAGGCGACTGGCGTTCCGGCTATTATCGAGATCAAACGCTGATGTTTGCATTAGGGCTTTCTACCATCGAGGATTATTTTGCGCAATTATACGCCGACGCGGCGAACGATCCTTTTTCTGCGGGCAGGCAAATGAACAGTCACTTTGCCACCGCGCTGATTGACAAAGAAAGCGGAGACTGGCTGAACCAAAAAGAACGATATAACGTATCATCCGATATTTCAAGCACGGCCGGACAGATGGGCCGCGCGCTTGGTCTGGCGCTTGCTTCAAAAAAATACAGGGAATCCGCAGAAATGCGCGACTCGACTAACTTTTCTTCAAATGGAAACGAGGTAAGTTTTTGCACCATTGGCGACGCCAGCACCAGCGAAGGGGCTTTTTGGGAAGCGGTCAACGCGGCGGGCGTTCGAAAAGTGCCTCTGGCCGTTTCGATATGGGACGACGGATATGGCATTTCGGTTCCCACGGCGCTCCAAACCACCAAAGGCAGTATTTCTGTCGCGCTGGAAGGGTTTGCTTTAGACGAGGACGGTAAAGGGATAGATCTGTATGTTTGTCCGGGCTGGGATTATCCGCAGCTTTGCGAAATGTATGAAAAAGCAATTGAGAAAACGCGGCAAACTCATATTCCGGCCATTTTTCATATTACAGAATTAACGCAGCCGCAGGGACATTCTACTTCGGGCTCCCAGGAGCGCTATAAATCTAAAGAACGGATGGCCTGGGAGAAATCGCACGACTGTATCCAGGTAATGCGGGAATGGATCATTCGTTCGGGAATTAGTACGGTCGAACAATTGGAGGAATTGGAAACCAGGGCAAAAAACGCCGTCAAAGAAGCGCGCCGACGCGCCTGGGACCGATACTTTACGCCCATCAAAAGTTCGCTCGAATACCTGGACGGCCTTTTTAAACAAATTTCAACTTCCCATCCCGACTACGCTCAAAAAATAGCCACTTACCAGAAAGAAATTTTTTCTTATAAAGACGTCCATCATGCTGAATTATTGAAGATAGTCCGTAAAGCGCTGTTTGTTTTAAAAGGAGTAGAAGGCCCCCCCCTCGGCGCTTTACGCGAATGGACGACGGCGTCGCTAAAAAAAGGAGCCGAAGTTTATAACACGCATTTATACAGCGCTTCTGTTCGCGCCGCGCTCAACGTTCCGGAAATAGCGCCCAAATATGCAGCCGAAGCCGTCTTTAAAAATGGGTACGAGATCATTAATACCTTTTTTGATAAGGTATTTGAAAATAACCCTGCCATCTTTGCCTTCGGAGAAGATGTAGGACATATCGGCGACGTCAACCAGGGATTTGCAGGTTTGCAGGAAAAGTATGGGGAGGAACGCGTTTTCGACGCCGGCATCCGCGAATGGACGATCATGGGCGAAGCGATCGGGATGGCTATGCGGGGGTTAAGGCCGATCGCGGAAATACAATATATTGATTATTTATTATACGGGCTTGCACCCCTTTCCGACGACCTGGCCAGCCTGCGCTACCGGAGCGCGGGAATTCAACAGGCGCCTGCGATCATTCGTACCCGCGGCCACCGTCTGGAAGGCGTCTGGCATGCCGGCTCGCCGATGGGAATGATGATCCATGCCTTTCGCGGTATTTATATTTGCGTTCCCCGTAACATGACCCAGGCGGCCGGCATGTACGCGACCCTCCTGCGATCCGACGATCCGGGTATCGTAGTAGAATGCCTTAATGGCTACCGCTTGAAAGAACGGTTGCCCGAGAATGTAGGCGAGTTTACCGTTCCCCTGGGCGTTCCCGAAATTTTGACGGAAGGGAATGATCTGACGCTGGTCACCTATGGCTCGTGCGTACGCGTCGCGCTGGAAGCGATAGAAATATTGAAAGAAGAAAAATTCACCATTGAATTGATCGACGTGCAAACCCTATTGCCGTTCGACCTGCGCCATATCATCCTGGGTTCGTTGAAGAAAACGAGCCGGATACTCTTCTTAGACGAAGACGTGCCGGGCGGGGCGACCGCTTATATGATGCGGGAAGTGTTGGAGGTACAAAACGGTTATCAATATTTAGACGCAGCGCCCGTTACAGTCTCCTCCCATGCGCACCGGACGCCTTACGGAACCGACGGCGATTATTTTACGAAACCCAACGCTGAAGGGCTTGCGGATAGAATTTTACAGATGATGCAGGAAGCGTAATTAATTAGGAGCTATGAATTTTCAACTTATTCATTATCGATTGGCTGCGACCGTACAAACAGCGCTTATTTTTTCCGGGCGCTTAATCCATTGTTAATCAACCTTTTATTAATTCTTTATTGTTTACCGCGGCATTTATTCTCCCAAATTCGTAGTTTACTATCAGCACTCCCGTTAAAATAACGCCCATAGCGAACAGGGAATTAAAAGAAACTTTTTCGTTAACGACCAGCCAGCCGGCCAGCACCGCTACGACCGTATTTATATAATTATGCACGGATACTCTGGCCGGAACCATTCTTTTCAATAAATAAAAATAACAGAAATAACCGACGATCGACCCCGCTACAATCAGGTAAGCCATAGCGCTAAAAAAATGAACGTCCAACGGTTTAAACCCTTTTTGGTCCTCAAAAACCAGGCTTATTACAATACTGACGCCGCCTGCCATTAACATTTGCACCCCCAGACCGAGAAATGTATCCACTTTTAAGACGGTTCTTTTTATCATTACCGACCCTAAGGACCAAAATAAATTAGCAAGGATGATTAAGCAAAATCCTTTATAAAATAGCGCGTCCAATGAATCGTGCATATTAGGATAAGAAAGGATCACGACGCCGAGGAAACTAATCAACATACCCGCCACCGTTACTACCGTTATTTTAGTATTTTTTAATAAAATTAAACTGAGCAACGTAATATAAAGCGGGGTAAGGCCGGACAGGACGGCGGTGAATCCGCTGGATATATATTTTTCAGCCGTACAGATCAGGCCGTTGCCTCCCACAATCAGCAGGCAGCCGATGAAAAATAGTTTTTTCAGGTCTTTCCAATCGGGTAATTTTGCCCCGCGAATTAGAAATATAGCCGTCAGGATCAAGCCTGCGGTCAAATGGCGGATACCGGATAACATAAACGCGGGCAGATAAACGATACATAATTTTATGCCGAGATAAGTCGTCCCCCAGACAAAACAAAGCGCGATGAAAGCGCCGGCCAGGGCAGGGGATAAAGATTTATTTTCCATTAAAATGTCGGATGATTAAATTAAAGTAGCGACCCATAGGAGCGGATTTGGTCACGCGCGACTTCAATATTTTTAGCCGGAGATCATATATAAAGAAATTTTGAAAGTTTACCGCTTAAACGAACGAAATATTAACATTTTTAGATAGTTTTGCCTGAATTTCCCAGGGGTTCGCCTGGAAATGAAAAACCTTTATTTATCTAAAAAATTATTCTATGAAAAAAGGTCTATTTCTTACTTTATTATTAGCGATCGCGTTGTACGCGTCTCCCATACGGGCGCAGACTTTTGGCGCCAAGGACGCCGTAGCCCTTCGCCTGATCGGACTCGATTTTCAAAAACCGGCAACTGGCGTTTTCTTACCGTTCGATAGTTTAAAAACCGGTTTAGAGGCGTCGTATATCCGGAACATCACTCAGGGGCTAAGTTTAGCTATTCCCGTCAAAGCCGGGTTGATCGGACCTGCCGCTAACCGCGCCGGCGCCGGGTCGAAAGGATTCGCCGCCGTCGACGCGCTCATTCAATTGGACGGTTCCTATAAAAACTGGTTTGTAACCCCTTATTTATATACGGGCGCAAGCGCGATGTACACTTTTTCCGATAACCAGCAGGTTAATTTTTTGATGCCGTTAGGCGCCGGTTTGAACTTCAGAATCACGCCCGGATTTTTTATCAACGTCCAGACCGAATATCGCATCAGTCCGTGGGATAAAAATTTGAACCATATCCAGCACTCTATTGGTTTTGCTTTCCCGTTGGGCGCAAAAGCAAACGACGATATGCCCATGGATAAAAAAATGACAGAGATGGTTCCTCCTCCCGCCCCGGCTAAATTGGCAGACGCCGACGGCGACGGAATACCGGACGCCATCGACCGTTGCCCAAACGAGGCCGGGCCGGCTTCCACCGGCGGCTGCCCGGATAAAGACGGAGACGGCGTGGCCGATAAAGACGACCGGTGTCCCGATCAGGCGGGCCCCGCTTCGCTACTGGGCTGCCCGGATAAAGATGGCGACGGCATAGCCGACGTCGACGACCGCTGCCCCGACCAGCCCGGTCTGGCCGCCCTGAAAGGTTGCCCGGACAGAGATAACGACGGCGTGGCCGACGTCGACGACCGTTGCCCCGATCAAAAAGGATTAATTTCGCTCGAAGGCTGTCCAGATCGCGACGGCGACGGCGTAGCAGACATGGACGACCGTTGCCCTGATCAGGCCGGACCAAAATCCAATAACGGCTGCCCGGAAGTTAAAAAAATGGAAACGGCTCCGCCGCCCGCGCAGTTCATTCCTGAAGAGGTTAAAAAAGCCATGTCTTATGCCACGCAAAACGTGCAGTTTGCCACGGGCAGCGCGGTGTTAACAGGGCCGTCCGGACCGGTTTTGGACAATGTGGCGACCATTTTGAAGCAAAATCCGAACTTGAGGCTTAAAATTGAAGGGCATACTGACATTACCGGAAGCGCGAAAGTCAATCTTGTATTATCCGACGCGCGCGCGAAATCCTGCCGTAATTATTTAGTATCCAGAGGGATCAGCGCCGAGCGTCTGTCATCCGAAGGTTTCGGATCTACCCGTCCGATTGCCAGTAACGCCACGAAAGCGGGGCGCGATCAGAACCGGAGGGTTGATTTTATCGTTTTCTGACGCGTCTTTTGAATTGAAAGCGCCCACGTTAAAATAGGAAAGCCGCTTTAACCTTTAGGTTAAAGCGGCTTTTTTTAATGGCTTCGCAGTCCGCAAGTTTATTCCGCAGTCGCTTTTTTAATTTGTTCGAACAGTTCTTTTTCATCTCCAGGCGTATAGCGGCGATGGCTGTAGGTAATAACCCCTTTTTTATTGAAGACGAAGAGTTGAGGCAAGCCGTTGAGTTCTCCGGGGATTACGTAGCGGAATTCACGGTTAAAATCATGGTAAGCCTCGAAAGGCCAGTTTTGAGCGTTAACCGTTTCTACAAATGCCGCTTTCCGGTCGGGGAAGTCAGTTGATATAGTGAATAGCTGAAAATCAGTTTCTTTTTTCCAAGCGGTCATGTTTTGCTTCAGCGCTTCCAGTTCCAGCCGGCATGGGTAACACGTGGTCAGCCAGAAAACCAATACTGTGGGCTTGCCCGGATTTTTTAATAATTGCGCGGAATTGATCGTTTTTTCTCCCGCCGTTTTGAGGTCAATGTCAAAAGGGAAAATTTTATTGATCTGGGTTTCGCTGCGCGAAGTCTCCGTATAGTAGTTAGGCGTTAAAGGAACGGAATCTTGGAAAACGCCGCGCGCCTGGCAATAACATCCGGCCAGTATAAAAGCAAGGAAAGTAGGAAATTGTAGTTTTTTATTCATGAGACATTTCTTTGGTTCTATAACAATTTTTGTGCCGTCAATTTTTCACCATCCAACCTTCCGGGTTCAAATGATTTTTTTCCTGCCAGATCTCAAAATGGAGTTCGGATACGCCGTTTTGACGGTTGATGGCTACCCTGCCTAATTTTTGTCCGGTCTGAATATTGTCCCCTTTTTTTACGGAGACTTCCGACAGGTTGGAATACACCGTATAATAAGCGCCGTGTTGTAAGATCAGCACATTGTTGTAACCGGTAATGAACTGCCGGATAGAAACGACGCCGTTGAAAACGGCCCGCACGTCGGTCTCTCCGTCCGTCCGGATATTAACGCCGTTATTGATGATCTCAACGCTCTTGATCTCGGCGTGTTCCTGTCGGCCAAAATGCTGGCTGACGGCGCCTTTTTCGACGGGCCAGGGGAGTTTGCCCTTGTTGTTTCTGAAGTCGCCCGACAGCGCCAGGTTTTCCGGAGACGGCAAAACAGTCATTTCTGTTGGCCGCGCGTTTTCCCGCGCGTCTTTCCTGGAAGGCGTCTTGGCGCGTTCGCGCGCAAGCCGGGCGTCTTCCCGGTCTTTCAGGCGAAGGCTTTCCGCCAGGGCTTTCTTACGCGCTTTCTCCTCGGAGGCGATCAGGTTTCCGATCTCGGCATTGACCCGCGACCGGGATTTTTCTTTGGTTTCGAGCGTATTGGTCAGCGAGCTTTCTTCTTTTGCCAGGTTAGCCAGTAACTCGTCCTTTTCTTTTAAATCTTTAGTTAACAGCGTATCCTGTTGAAGAAGGGCGCTTAGCAAACTGTCTTTTTGTAGTTTTTTGGCGGTCAGCAGGAGATTTTTGTTAATAAGCGATTTTTGAGTTTCGGAGATTAATCTTGCCTCCCTTTTCCGATATTTATCATATTGCTGAAAATATTGCCATCTTTTGAACGCTTTAGTGAAATTATCTGACGATAAAATAAATAGAACAGGATTATTATTGAGCCGGACGCGGTAGGCTTTGATGAGCATCTGGCTGTATTCTTTTTTCAGGCGGATAACGTCGTCTTTGAGCGAAGCGATGACTTCGGTTGTGCGACCGACGATCGTATCCGTTGAGGCCGTTTCATGGCGAAGCCCCAGCATCAGCCGCTGGCGCGATTCCAGTTTTCGCTGCGCTTCCTGCAAGCGAACAGAAGCGGCTTCCCGCTTTGCCCGCGCGACAGACAAATCTTTACCGGTTTCTTTAATATCGGCGGAAATCTGCGATCTTTTTTTCTCCAGATCGCTTCGTTTTTGCGCGTCCAAGAGCGCCGGCGCGAGTAAAATTAAGCCAGAGAAGACCGGGAAAAGAAAGCGTTTTATAAGCACAGACCAGGAGACGGGCCTCCTTTCGTTCCTCAAAACGACGGACGGAATAGCGCGCAGGGCATTGAATTTATTCCATTTTAGCATAATGCGCAGGGATCTCGAACCTGATATTTTTTGGCGTATTGACTTCCGGGGCGCCGGTCACGTTAAAACTAAGTTTCACTTCGCCCGTTTCGGGGCTCTGTACGGTAAACAACCGGTTGAAGGGAAAAATCTGACCGTTGGATAACGCGCCATATTTAGAGAAAACCACGTTCAGGGATTTACCGGAAGCGATCTCTTTAAACGTCATTTCCTTGACCTGGTAAGTAACGGGATCAACGACGTGGACGCTCTGCCAGCGGGCGTCGGCTCCTTCTAGAACGACGTTCCCGTCGCTGTCAGCCCGAA
Source organism: Chitinophagales bacterium (assembly GCA_038230555.1). Classification (GTDB taxonomy): domain Bacteria; phylum Bacteroidota; class Bacteroidia; order Chitinophagales; family Saprospiraceae; genus JAAFJT01. The sequence goes on along the minus strand of JBBRMZ010000016.1, from coordinate 19,112 downwards.
TGGTTAATGCGCTTTTAGGGACCAGCCAGACCGGATTGCCAAGCAACAGGTTTTGCAGAACGTCAAAACTGGCGGGCAGGTTATATTTCCGGGTCACATAGTTCAAATCCTGGGCGATATAATTATTCTGAATATAATTGATCAGGAAAAAAGAATCTTTGGTGATCTGAGCGCGCGCCACGTTGACCAGACCGAACTTCCGGACGTTGAGCCAGATCACGCTATCCTTCCGATGCCTCGCCGTCCCTGAAGCGCCGACGTTCATAGGTTTGCCTTTATAATCCAGATCCAGGTCGCCGCTCAGCCAGTCCGCTTTCACTTCATTGGAAGCTATTTTGCTGAAAAGCTCGTCTTTAGATAAGGTCTTTCCGGCGCGACCCGGCATAACTGCGGCAGTTTTTTGGGTAGATTTGCAGGCATTGAGCCCCAACAAAACCAGCGCTATTCCCGGAAGTATTGAAATATATTTTTTCATCATTATTAATTTATCATTCGTCATAAATCACTCGAGGATAGATTTATCGGCAATTTTTTTATCCAGGCTTTTTGATTTAGAGCCGGCGTCCTTTGCTTTTTGCCAGTAAGCAACCGCGCCGCCCGCGTCGCCGAGTTTATAAAGCACGTCGCCGTAGCTTTCCAAGACTGCGGGTATTTTATCGCCGCCGTTGGCGAGCGCTTTATCGGCAATCGCTTTGGCTTCTTTTGCCTGCCCTTCCCGCAACGTCATGCTGTACCCTTTTTTGATCAGCGCGACCGGAGCGTTGGGCGCTAATTGAAGCGCTTCGTCAAACGATTTGTCCGCTTTGTCGAAATCTTTGGAACGGGCGTAAGCGACGCCCATTTCCACCAGGATATCCAATTTAAGGGCAGGCTTCCGTACCGACATCAGCGAGGCCTGGGAGAGCGAAACAATGGCGTCGTTCCATTTGCCTTTCTTTTCATTTGCCAAACCGTTGAAATAAAAAGGGAGCGGATTATTAGGGAACAGATCCATCAGATTCTCTGAAGTAGTCAGCAGGTCGTCGTACAGACCGTTCTCTTCATAAATAAAAAGCATTTGTTCCCAGACGGCGTAGACATTCTTGTTGATCTTTACGCATTGTTTGTACTGATCGAGCGCTTCCAGGGGTTTCCCGGTATGGTATAAGAGGTCGCCGACCATGGCGTAAGATTTGGCTTCGGTAGGGTGAGCGCGTTCTATGACCCTGGCAAGGTCCAGGCAAACTTCGCCCAAACGTTGATCGTTTTTGTCCGCTACTTTTGCTATATAAGGAAGTAATTCCTTGATCTTCAGGTCAATGGCCACGTCGGGTTTAGCGAAAAGGTCTTTCAGGGACGCCAGGTAAGCCGCTTCATTTTGCGCCGACGGTTCCGACGGTTTACGGGATAGAGACGCAAGTCCGATGTTTGCTTTCGCGTCGTTGGGGTCTAACTTCAAAATATTTTTAAAAACGGTCGTTTCCTCGGCGGGTTGTCCGTTTTTCTGATAAAATTCTGCTAACAAGTATAAATATTCCACGTTCTGCGGATTCGATTCGGATAGTTTCCTGAGCTCCAGCCCGGCTTTTTTGGTTTCGCCCATCGCGAGGTACACGTCGTATTTCTTATGGGTCAGGTCTTCGTCGACGCCAACCCGTTTTTCCAGGTCGTCATAAATCTTAAGGGCTTTATCAGGTTCTCCGGCGCGGAGGAGCGAATAAGCGAGATGGTAGTAAGCGTCTTCGTCAAAATTTTCGGACGTTGTGAGGGAACGGTACACTACTGCGGCTTCTTTGTCTTTACCGGTTTTTTCCAGCAGATCCGCCAACAACATTTTATACCATTTGTTTTGGGGTTCGAGGGCGACCGCTTTTTTGACCGAGGCCAGCGCGTCGTTCCTTTTTCCCATCGTCTCGTTCAGCCGCGCCAACTGAAACGCGCAGGCGTCGCATTTGGGATTTTTTTCCAACACCTCGGCAAATAATTTGGAGGCAGCGTCTGGTTTCCCGATCTGTTGCTGGGCTACGGCCTCCAGGTATTTATCCTGTAATTGTATTTCCGATTCTTTAAGGCGCACATTTTGCGCTTCGATCCCCGCGATGAATGCGGCGTATATGCCAACAACCAATAAATATTTTATACAGCTTTTTTTCATTTAACAATTTTTATCTTTCAGCTTATCCCTCAAAGGACTAGCTGATAGCTGACGGCTAAAAGTTAACAGCCATTTACGACAAATATTTGGAATAATCGCTGATGCTTAGCTCGGATTTTCTTCCGATATATTCAACGAAATTTCCTACCATACTGTTGCTAAGATTGGAATCCTTTATCACGGTTTCTTCGCCAACGACGCTGTTGGTTAACACGGAGCGCTCAATGTGCGTATTATTTCCTACTGAAACGTAGGGGCCGATGACCGAATCTGTGAGAACAACGTCTTCGCCAATGAAACAGGGCTGTATGACGACGGAGTTTTTTACAGTCGCGCTGCCGGCGATCATGTTGGCGCCTTTATTAAATTCCAACACGCGCTGATTGGCATACACGACCGCATCTTTGTTGCCGCAGTCGAGCCATTCGTCGATGGCCGCCGTTCTGAATCGCGAGCCGCTGTTTTTCATATTTTCGAGCACGCTGGTCAGTTGATATTCCCCCCGGACTTTAATATCGTTCCTGATGAGCGCTTCTATTTCCTTTTTTAACGCTTCGCCGCTTTTAAAATAATAAATGCCGACAATGGCGAGGTTGGAAACGAATCGTTGCGGTTTTTCCACGAGATCGGTGACCATATTATTCATGTCGATCTTGACCACCCCGAAAGAGGCGGGGTTTTCCACTTTTTGCGTCCAGATGATCCCGTCCTCGTTGGCGTTGAAATGGAAATTTGCTTTAAACAGCGTATCGGCAAAAGCGACGATACAGTTGCCACTCAGACTGGGGCCGGCGCAGCCGATGGCGTGGGCGATGCCGAGCGGCGCGTCCTGTTTATAAATAACGCCTTTTGCGCCGATACTTTCTGCAATGTGCATCAAATGTTGTTCGACCTTTTCTCCGTATTCCCCGGTAATAAAGGCCACTTCCTCTATTTTCCCATTATAAGAACTGGCCAGGTCTTCCACCAGTCTTTGGACGATGGGCTTGCCGGCTACAGAAATAAGCGGTTTCGGAATGGTCAACGTGTGAGGCCGCAAACGCGAGCCTTTTCCGGCCATGGGTATCACTATCTTCATAACAATGGTAAATTGTAAAATGTAAATTGTAAATGGTAAATTGTAAATGATAAAATCGCCCCCACCTTCAGCCGAAGCATGACTAACAATTAACAATTAACACTTGACAATTAACCGGTGCTGCCAAAGCCGCCTGTTCCGCGCTCTGTGTCCGAAAGGGTTTCCGCTGGTTCAAGGGTCATTTTTTCATATCGGGCGATCACCATTTGGCAAATCCGTTCGCCTGGTTCAATGGTTTGTTCCATATCCGATAAGTTGACGAGGATGCACTTAATCTCTCCGCGGTAGTCGCTGTCAATGGTGCCGGGGGAGTTCAGACAAGTAAGGCCTTTTTTCATTGCCAAACCGCTGCGGGGACGAACCTGCGCTTCCAGCCCTTCCGGAAGTTCGATGAAAAGACCGGTCGGAATAACGGCTCTTTGCAAAGGTTGAAGTATGACGGGGGCGCTAATATCCGCTCGGAGGTCTAATCCGGCGCTACCCGGAGTCGCATAGGCAGGAAGCGGATTCCTGGATTTGTTGATGATTTTAAGCGTCACGGTATTGATTGGATGAACGGATCAGCGCGGGAGGGGAATGGCACGCGGGAAATAAAGGTCAAAAATAATCCTTTTCTTTGGAATTACCGGACTGCGCTACCAAATAATCGTGTGAAAAATAAGAAGGCCGCAAATGACCATGGTAATAATGAGCCTCTGCCGCATTTCAGCTACTGAAACGAAGTTGATCCTAAACCAGGAACAGATGTTTAATACACTGTTACCTATGAATAACTGAATTTCCCCAAAAAGCGAAACTTCATATTTTGTCATTGCAAAAATTACGCACTTTTCTTTAATTCTGTTATTTTTACATTTTATGCGCATAATGGGTTAGAAACAAGCAATAGCGGTTTGACGCCGGTCGCCTTTTGCGGATATCTCACTCTACGCCATGATAAATACGGCGTTTTTGAGTTATCTGTTCGTTCGACCTTTTTCCAAACCGGGAACAAGTTGAGAGGAGGGTTAGACCTGACATATATATGAATCATACATGAATCAGGCATGCCTTATACACGACTTATACACGACTTATACCTGACTTATATTTGACTCGAGGGGTTTATGACTAACGGATGGTTATTAAGGATAAACGGACGTCCGGGGTGTAATTTAATGGATAAAAGGTGTTATGCTCCCGATGTATCCGCTTCTGATTTTCGGGTCTATTGTCCCGGCGCTCTTTTTGGATTTTTTCAACCTATTATTCGCATGTTTTCTATAGGGTCAGGTTCGGCTATGTTACATCGGCTTATATCCTTTATTTAATCTTTTTTGGCGGCCAAGTAACGCCAAACGCCCAAATAATATATATGGAAATTCATTACGCTAATCAAAACACAGGCTTTATTTCGGGCGGCGGCGAAACGGGCAAACTCATACGGGCCAAAGACTGGAGCCGGACCGCACTGGGAAAAGTCGAAACCTGGCCGCAAAGCCTGAAAACCACATTGAGCCTGTTACTTAATTCCAAATTCCCCATGTTTTTATTATGGGGACCTGAATTGATTTGTTTTTACAACGACGCTTTTAGACCCAGCTTAGGCAATAATGGTAAACATCCGGATATTCTGGGCGGACGCGGAGAAGATTACTGGAGCGAAATCTGGAGCGATATAAAACCGCTAATCGATCAGGTAATGGCGGGCGGCGAAGCTACCTGGAGCGAAGATCAACTATTGCCCATTTTCAGGAATAACGCCATAGAGGACGTCTACTGGACGTATAGCTATAGCCCGGTCATCGACGAAACCGGCAAACCCGGCGGCGTATTCGTGACCTGCTCCGAAACGACCGGAAAAGTAAATTTATTAAAGAGCCTGGAAAAAAGTAAGCGGGCTTATTTAAACAATATCCTGCAGGCGCCGGTCGCAATGTGCGTTTTTAAAGGAGAAAACCATGTGGTTGATGTAGCCAATAGACTCATGCTCGAATTATGGGAAAAAACGCTTGAACAAGTAATCAACCTGCCCATTTTTGACGCGCTCCCGGAAGCCCGCGAGCAGGGGCTTGAACAGGTGGTTGACGCCGTTTTCAGTACCGGCGAGCGATTCGAGGCGCGCGAACGTCCGGTCGTTTTGATGCGGAACGGGAAATTGGAAACCACGTTTATTAATTTTACTTACGAAGCGCTGCGCGATACCGACGAAACCATTACAGGAATTGTCGCGATTGCCCAAGACGTCACTCTGCAAGTATTAGCAAGAAAGAAAATAGAAGAAAGCGAGCAGCGTTTTCAGGGAGCGGTTGCCGCCGTTCAGGGCGTCTTGTGGACCAACAACGCAAGGGGAGAAATGGAAGGCGACCAACCGGGCTGGGCTTCGTTAACCGGCCAAAGCAGGGAGGAATATCAGGGATACGGATGGAGTTCCGCCGTGCATCCTGAAGACGCGCAATCAAACGTCGACGCCTGGAATATTTCAGTTCGCGACAGCGCTCCGTTTGTTTTTGAACACCGGGTCCGTAAGAAGGACGGCGTATGGGGAACGTTCTCTATCCGGGCGATTCCGTTACTGGATCCCGACGGAAAAGTTCGCGAATGGGTAGGGGTACATACGGACGTCACCGCGCAGCGGGAAGCACAAACAGCGTTAATAGACGCCAATCAACGGTTGGAATTGACCCTGCAATATTTTCCCGCCGCTACTTTTTTATTTAACGCGCAGAGAGAACTTATTTATTTAAATGACAAAGCCGCCAAATTTTATGGAGACTATACCGTAGAAAGTCTGTTAGCTGAAGACAACTTAACGGAATTAATCAAAAAATCCGCCGACTCCTATGATTGGTTCAACGAACAGGGAGAATGGGTTCCGCGCGAAGCTTATTCGACGGTGATCGCTTTTTCAACCCTCCGTCCAGTACATTCTATCCGACGCTTAGTCCACCGCCAGACTAAAACTTTTAGTTGGCAAAGCATTTACGCTATTCCTTTTTTAAACTCGGAAGGAAATCTCACTCAATTGCTGAGCGCGAGCATTGATATTACCGATCAAAAAGCTTCCGAAGAAAAAATCCGGCAAAGCGAAGCCAGGTTTCGAACGCTCGCCGAAGCGTTGCCTCATTTGGTTTGGGTAACGGACGAAAAAGGTAACGCCGAATTCGCGTCTGTTAGATGGGAAGCCTATTCCGGTATTGATCCGCAATCGGAAGACGCCTGGAGAAAGACCGTCCATCCCGACGATTATGACCGGATTAACGAGGCTTTCGCGCAAAGCCTGGCTTCAGGCCAAGTCTATAAAAGCGACGTCCGGCTCAGAAATAAAACCGGCGAATACCGGTGGCATTCGGTGGTGGGCGAGCCAGTCTTTGACCTCGGGCATAAAATCGTGAAATGGGTGGGCGCGTTTACGGATACGCATTTTGAAAGAATGTTCCGGCAAGAATTGGAACGGCAAGTGGAAAACAGGACGGGCGAGCTCGCCCGGGCAAACCGCGCTACGGGGGAAAAAAATAAAGAACTGGAAAAAAAGAACAAAGAACTTCAATCATTTACCTACGTTTCGAGCCACGATTTGCAGGAACCGCTGCGCAAAATACAAACTTTTGCCGACCGGGTAATAAAAACGGAAGGTCCGCAGCTTTCCGAGAAGGGGAAAGAAATGCTTTCCAGGATGCGAAACTCGGCCGCCCGGATGCAACAGCTCATTGACGACCTGCTGGCATTTTCGCGGGTAGACGTCGGCGAAAGGGTTTTTGTGGAAACCGGTCTGAAAGAAATTGTGAACGAAGTTACACTGGATTTTCAGGAGGAGCTGCAACAAAAAAAAGGAACCGTCCAATTAACGGAAACGTGTCGCGCCCAGATTATTCCTTTTCAATTCCGGCAATTAGTGCATAACCTGATCGGGAACGCGCTAAAGTTTTCCAGAGCCGGCGTACCGCCCGTCATACAAATAAAAAGCCGTTCCATGTCGGGAGGCGAACCCGACGCCGGACGATTGGATCCGCATATAAAATACTGTCATATCAGCGTGGAAGACAACGGAATCGGTTTTGAACCGGAGTACAGCGAACGGATCTTCGAAGTATTCCAGCGTTTGCACGACCGCGAGGCTTATAGCGGCACGGGGGTTGGTCTGGCGATCGTGAAGAAAATAGTGGATAATCATCAAGGGATCATTATCGCTCATGGAGCAATCAATAAAGGGGCGGCGTTTGATATATATATCCCCGCATCCCCGAATGATTAATACAGCGTAACCTAAATTTTAAGCGTTTTCCAATTGAGCGACGTCGCGCCTTCGGCGCGACGAGGGCGGGGGGGAATTTTGGTTTTTTTTGAGAAAAATGAGGGGCAAAGTAACGTGTACATTATAATATGGCGCAACAGATAATAATGCCACCCTTTCAGGGTTTACGGTCCTTTTGAATGAATTTTCTATAATTATGACATCCCTTCGGGATTGAAAGTCCAAAAACGGTTGCGGTAAGTCTTGAAAGCCCTAAAAGGGCGACATAATTATAGATTCGGAAGCCCGCTCCGCTCTCGAAAACCCTGAGAACTGGGTTTAATAGTATAAAATTTTATTAAATATAATAATATAGGCGCTTTGGGGTGTAAAGCCGCCAATTTTTATCGTATATTCACCGATTACGAAGAAGCCGACATTTTTTATTGTATTTTAGCTCAATATGCCAGAAATGGAAACATCTACGCGTATCAAGTCTGGCAAACGTTTTCCGGTGGTCGGGATCGGCGCTTCGGCGGGCGGATTGGACGCTTTCAAAAAACTGCTGACCGCAATACCCGAAAATTCAGGCATGGCCTACGTACTGGTGCAACATTTGAGCCCGGACCATGAAAGCGCTTTGCCGGAAATATTACAAAAAGTAACCGCCGTTCCCGTTATCGAGATTAGAGAAGATATTCAACTGAAGCCTGACCATATCTACGTAGTACCGGCCGCTAAGACGCTGGAGGCGTCGGACGGCGTCCTGGAACTGGTTCCGCGCCCGGAAAAAAATTCCGGCGAACTATACCTGCCCATCGACTATTTTTTTCAATCGCTCGCCGAAGTACACCAGGAAGCCGCGATCGGGATCGTTTTGTCAGGCACAGGGTCGGACGGGGCGCTGGGTCTGAAAGCCATCAAGGGCCAGGGGGGAGTCACTTTTGCGCAGGACGTCGCGTCGGCGGCTTTCGACGGTATGCCCGCCAGCGCCATACAGGCGGGGGTGGTGGATTTTGTGCTTCCGCCGGAGAAAATACCGGAAAAATTGACGGAGATCGCCAAAATCATTAAAGCGGCGCTTCCGGAAGAGGCGACTGTTCCGATCGAAGAAGAAGAAGCGTTCAAACAAATCCTCACGCTGCTGCGCGTCCGCAGGGGAACCGACTTTACGTATTACAAACAGTCGACTATTCGCAGACGGATACTCAGGCGGATGGCGCTGAGCAAGATCGAAGAACCGGCGGTCTTTATCAAATATTTAAGAGAAAATAAAACGCAGCAGGACCTGCTGTACCAGGATTTACTGATTCCAGTGACGTCTTTTTTCAGGGATGAGAAAAGCTTCGAATATTTGTGCTCGACCATTATTCCCGACCTGCTGCAGGATAAGCCGTCCGACGATCCGATCCGGATCTGGGTGGCCGGATGCAGCACGGGCGAAGAAGCCTATTCCATCGCTATTTGTATTAAAGAGTGTTTAAACGGGCCGCCCACGCAACATATCAGCGAGCGGGTGCAGATCTATGCCAGCGATATCAGCAAACTGGCAATTGCGAAAGCGCGGTCCGGCCTATATACCAAAAATGATTTGGAGGGCGTCAGCCCTAAGCGTCTGTACGAGCGGTTCACAAAAACCGACGGACATTACCGCGTCAATAAAGACGTCCGCGAGATGTGCGTGTTTGCGGTGCATAATTTCCTGAAAGATCCGCCCTTCGGTAAAATGGATTTAGTCAGTTGCCGCAACGTACTAATCTATATGGAGCCGTATCTTCAAAAAAAAGCGTTAACGGTTTTTCATTACGCTTTAAATCCTAAGGGGCTGTTGATGATCGGCAAGTCGGAGACCGTTGGCGTTGCGCCGGACCTGTTTGCCGCGGTCGCTAAAAACGATAAAGTATATATCCGGGAAGACGCGCCAGCACGCTTTACGTATATAGCGAGCCAGCGGAGCGAACAGCATATTATTAAAGTTAATACCGCGAAAACCAAGGACGCCGCCCGCGCCGATTACCAGAAAACGGCGGACGAAATCATACTCCGCAAATATACGCCCGCCGGCGTGATCGTCGATGAAAATCTGGACGTCGTCCATTATCGCGGCGGCGTATCCCTCTACCTGGAACAGCCTTTCGGCAAGCCCAGCCATCATTTGCTGACGCTGGCAAAACCAGGGCTGGGATTTGAGCTACGCAACCTCATGTTCAAAGTAAAAAAAGAAAAAATACCGGTTATTAAAGAAAATATTCCCGTCCAGATCAACGGAGAGCAGCAATATACGAGCATCGAGGCCATTCCTTTGGCCCATACCATTGAACCTTATTACCTCATTCTTTTTCATGAGACCGCCCTCTTAAGCGCTAAAATCCCTTCGGCCAGCCCCAAAACGGGCGCCAAAATCAAAAAAGAAGAAAAAGATTTGCGAATCCGGCAATTAGAGCAAGAACTGGCGCAGCTCCGGGAAGATATGCGCGGCGTCGCCGAAGAGCAGGAGGCGGCCAACGAAGAATTGCAAAGCGCCAACGAGGAATTGCTGAGCAGCAGCGAAGAACTGCAAAGCCTAAATGAAGAGCTAGAATCGGCTAAGGAAGAACTCGAAAGTTCCAATGAAGAACTGACGGCGCTGAACGAGGAAATGATAAGCCTGAACGAAATTGCTGCCACCTCCTTCAGCTATACGGAAGCCGTCATTGCCAGTATGCGACATCCGATACTGGTTTTGAACCAAGACCTGCGCGTAAAAGCGGCAAATAAAGCGTTTTACAGCGCTTTCCGAACCAGCGAGCTGGAAACGGAACACAGACTGATCTACGACCTGAACGCTAAAGAATGGGATATACCAGCACTGCGCGATCTACTGGAAAGGGCGCTGCCAGGGAAAAATAAAATTGACGATTTCGCCATCAGCCACACTTTTTCGGGCGTCGGGAAGCGGTATATGTATCTCAACGCGCGCGAAGTTACGCACAAAAACAACGCGGAGAAACTAATCCTGCTCTCCATTGAAGACGTCACGGATCAGCGGATAGCCGAAAAGGCACTACGGGAAACCGAAGAAGAAGAAGAACGGTTCCGCACTTTTGCCAATAACATACAGGCGCTGGCCTGGATGGCGGACGCCGAGGGATGGATCTTTTGGTACAACGACCGCTGGTACGAATATACGGGCGCCACGCCAGAAGAAATGGAAGGGTGGGGATGGGCGGCGGCGCACGACCCGGAACGCCTGCCGGCGGTCATGGAGCAATGGCAAAGATCTATTAAAACCGGCCAGCCTTTTGACATGACCTTTCCGTTAAGGGGGCGCGATAATAAGTTCCGGCTGTTTTTAACCCGTATTACCCCCGTTTTTAACGGCGAGGGGAAACTCGTTCGCTGGTTTGGCTCTAATACGGACGTCCACGAGATGAAAAAAGCGGAAGAGCAATTCCGGGCGCTGGCCGACCAGGCGCCGATGTGGGTCTGGAAAAGAGACGCGCAGGGGAAAATTACGTACGTCAATACATCGTTGTTGCAATATATCGGCCTTGCCGAAGACCAGATTTTACATACCAATTTATGGAACGTCGTCGTTCACCCGGAGGAGCAGGCGACTTACGCCCAAGCCTACAAACGCGGAAACGAACTTTGTCAGCCTTTTGAAATTGAATGCAGGGTTAAAAATGGCGTTCAGGGAACCTACGAATGGTATCACTTTAAATGCGTTCCCGTTTTTGAAGACGGACAGTTTACCGGTTTTATCGGCGTCGCAATCAACGTCAACGAGCAAAAAAAGCAAATGGCCGCTTTAACGGCCAGCGAAGAACGATTCAGGACGCTGGCAGACGCCTTGCCGCAGTTGATCTGGGCGACGGACGAAAAGGGCGTCGCCGAGTTCGCCTCTATAAGATGGAAAGAATATACGGGCCTGGAACCGGCCGACGAAAACTGGGTCAAAATCGTGCATCCCGACGACCTGGCGAAGATCAACCAAGTATGGGCGAACGGCTTAGCCACCGGAAAACCGTACTTCTGCGACGTCCGGCTGAAAAGCGCCTCCGGAGGATACCGGTGGTATATCGTTAACGGCGCCCCAGTGTTGAATGCTGAAAACAAGATCGTTAAATGGGTAGGGGCTTTTACGGACTTCGATACACAGAAAAACTTCAGCCATGAACTGGAAAACCAAGTACGTCTCCGCACCAACGAACTGGCCGCAGCCAACCAGGATTTGGTCGAAAAAAACGGGCAACTGGAAAAAGCCAATAAAGAGTTGCAGTCGTTCGCTTACGTTTCGAGCCACGACCTACAGGAGCCATTGCGCAAAATACAAACTTTTGCCGGGCTGATCGATAAAAATGAGCGCGGACGTCTTTCTGATAAAGGAATAGAACATTTCGACCGGATCAGGCAATCGGCGAAGCGCATGCAGCAGCTCATCCAGGATCTGCTGGCCTTCTCCCGCATGAGTACGGCGGAGCGGATATTTGAATACGCAGACCTGACCAAAATGATCGACGAAATCAAAGCGGAGTTTGGAGAAGAAATACAGGAAAAGGGGGCCGTCCTTGACTACCCGGAAAAGTGCGAAGTACGGGTGATCCCGTTTCAGTTTCGCCAACTGCTCCATAACCTGATCGGCAACGCGTTGAAATTTTCAAAACCCGGCGTTTCGCCGGCAGTTACCATAAAATGTCAAATAGCGACGGGATTATCGCTGGGCTATGCAAAATTAGATTACCTTCGTTCGTATTACCATCTCGTCGTTTCCGACAATGGTATTGGATTTGAAGCGCAGTTCAGCGAAAAAATATTTGATATCTTTCAACGGTTGCATCTTAAATCCGAATATACGGGGACGGGCGTGGGGTTGGCGATCGTTAAAAAAATTGTCGAGAATCATCAGGGTTTCATTACCGCAAAAGGAGCAACAAATAAAGGGGCGACTTTTGAACTTTACATTCCGGTTGGGTAGTTTTCAGCTATCAGCTATCAGCTATCAGCTATCAGCTATCAGCTATCAGCTATCAGTTAGAAACTGATGGTTTTTAAAACGGCGTGTATTTGAATTTAATTATTTCTTTAACACCCGTTCGAATATGAGTACGTCTGCAACGATTAAGTCCGACAACCTGTTTCCCGTCGTGGGGATCGGCGCTTCGGCGGGCGGTTTAGACGCTTTCAAAAAATTTATCCGGGCTATCCCAGACAATTCGGGGATGGCCTACGTGCTGGTGCAGCATTTAGACCCTACGCACGTCAGCATGTTGCCGGAGATTCTGCAAAAAGTGACGAATATCCCCGTTTTAGAGATTTCGGACGATATAAAAGTGCTGCCCGACCATATATACGTCATTCCGGCCAATAAAATGATGGTCGCGACGGACGGCGTCCTGCAACTCACGCCCCGGCCGCCAAAAAACAGGAACGAGCGCAACCTGCCCATCGACCTGTTCTTTACGTCCCTGGCGGAGGTGCACCAGTCGCACGCCATCGGCGTGGTTTTATCCGGCACGGCGAGCGACGGAACTTTGGGACTGAAGGCCATCAAAGATCACGGCGGGATGACCTTTGCGCAGGACGAGGAATCGGCGGCATACGAAGGAATGCCCAACAGCGCCGCGCAGGCGGGCGTAGTGGATTTTATTCTTGCGCCGGAACTCATACCGGCAAAATTACTGGAGGTCACTAAAATTATGCGGCCGTTGGCGTCCGACGAAGTCAACCTGCCGTTGGAAGAAGAGGAGGCGTATAAACAAATTGTTTTACTGCTGCGCATCCAGAAAGGAACCGATTTTACTTATTACAAACAAACCACCATCCGAAGGAGAATCGCGCGCCGGATGGCCCTTAATAAAAACGAAACCGCCGCCGCTTATCTCGTTTATTTAAAGAATAACAGAACGGAACAGGATGTTTTATATCAGGATATGCTTATCCCGGTCACCAGTTTTTTTCGCGATCATAAAACTTTCGACGCCTTATGCGACCAGGTTTTCCCCCTCGTTATGAGGGCTAAAACCTCTAACGATCCTGTCCGAATCTGGGTGGCGGCCTGTAGCACGGGCCAGGAGGCGTACTCCATCGCCATTTGCCTGCGAGAATTTTTGGCCTCGAGCGCGTGGACCGGGTCGGCGTCCGGCGTACAGATCTACGGCAGCGATATCAGCGTTCCCGCCATCGCCAAAGCCCGGAATGGAACTTATAAAAAAAATGAACTGAAAGGAATTACGCCGCAACGCCTTGACGAGTACTTTATCAAAACCAATGGCCTTTACCAGCTCAATAAGACGATACGGAATATGTGCGTGTTTACCGTGCATAATTTTCTGAAAGACCCGCCCTTTGGAAAAATGGATCTGATCAGTTGCCGTAACGCGCTGATCTATATGGAGCCCTACTTACAAAAAAAAGCGCTGGCTACTTTCCATTACGCTTTGAATCCCAAAGGGATTTTGCTGCTGGGGAAATCCGAATCCATCAGCGGAGCGTCGGAGTTGTTTGGTTCCGCCGTTGAAAAAGATAAGTTTTTCTCGCGCAAAGACGCGCCCAACCAGTTCGTCCGACAGGCGTCCCGCTTCGCCGAACCTGGCTATACCGACGGCCCGGCGAGTAACGTTTATAAAGAGACCGCCCGCGCCGATTTTCAAAAAACGGCGGACGATATGATGCTGCGCAAATATACGCCTCCGGGGGTCGTCGTGAACGACTCGATGGATATCGTGCATTTTCGCGGTATGGTCGGCGATTATTTGGAGCAATCGCCCGGAAAGCCCAGTCATCATTTATTGAAGATGATCAAATACGGGCTGGCGTTTGAGTTGCGCAATATTTTGCGCAGAGCAAAAAAAGACCAAAAGGCGGTTATTAAAGAAAATATTTCCATTGAAGTAAACGGCGTACCACGCAACATTTCCATCGAAGCGGCGCCCATACCCAATACGGTCGAACCGCATTACTTAGTGCTTTTTCACGACCTCCATTCGACGGGCGCTAAACGCGTCGCGCAAGCCGTCAGGAAACCTGCCGCGCTTATAGATAACAAAGACCTGCACATCCAACAACTGGAACAGGAGCTGGCGCAATTGCGCGAAGATATGCGCGACGTCACCAGCGACCAGGCGACGGCCAATGAAGAATTGCAAACCTCCAACGAAGAGTTGCTCAGCAGCAGCGAAGAGTTGCAAAGCCTGAACGAAGAACTGGAAACCGGCAAAGAAGAATTGCAAAGCGCCAACGAAGAATTGACGGTGGTGAACCAGGAAATGGTCACCCTGAACGAACAGGTCACGGACGCGCGCAACTATGCAGAGGCGGTTATTGGCGCTATCCGCGAGCCGCTCATCGTCCTGGATAAGAACCTGCGCGTCAGCGCCGCGAACAACGCTTTTTATCGAACGTTCAAATTTAGCGAGGCTGAAACGGAAGACGTTTTCTTTTACGAACTGGGCGATAAAGAATGGAACATCCCCGCACTACGCAAACTGTTGGAAGACGTTCTCCCTGGAAAAAATATTTTCAACGATTTTGAAGTAACCCGTACTTTTTTAAAGATTGGCCTGCGGACCATGTCGCTCAACGCCCGCGAAGTGGTCATTGTCAACAGCCTGGAGCGATTTATTTTGCTCTCAATTGAAGATATTACCGAACGCAAAATGGCGGTAGCGGCCCTTGTAGAAAGCGAAGAACGTTTCCGGTCGATGGCCGAGCGGCTGCCGCAATTGGTATGGGTCACCAACGAAAAAGGCGATTCGGAGTACGCTTCCCGCAGATGGAAAGCATACAGCGGCGTAGAAGCGGCGTCAGCGGAACCCTGGAAAAATATCGTCCACCCCGAAGACTTGGAACAGATCAGCGCGGCGTGGAAGCATAGTTTAACCACGGCCGAAATGTTCAAATCCGACGTTCGCCTGAAAAGCAAAACAGGGGATTATAACTGGTTCTCGGTCAAAGCGGATCCTGTTTTTAACGCCGAACATCACCTTGTAAAATGGGTGGGCGCGTTTACCGACGTCCAAACAGAAAAAACTCTGAGCCAGTTATTGGAGGGTCAGGTCAAATCAAGGACGATCGAGTTAGCGGACGCTAACAGGCAACTGCTCGCTAAAAATGCTGAACTAGAGAAAGCCAACAAAGAATTGCAGTCGTTTAATTACGTATCGAGCCACGATTTGCAGGAGCCTTTGCGGAAAATACAGACCTTCGTCAGCCGGATATATAAAAACGAGCGCGAAAATCTATCGGACGCCGGTCAAGCAGATGTTCAACGCATACAGACGTCGGCGCAACGTATGCGGCAACTGCTCGACGACCTGTTATCATTTTCGATTGTCAATATGGCGGAACGCGTATTTACGCTCGCCGACCTGGATGAAATCATTGAAGACCTCAAAGAAGAATTTCAGGAAGAATTACTCCAAAAGAACGGCATAGTGGAAACGACGTCGATGGGTTGCGCAATGATTATCCCTTTTCAGTTCCGGCAACTTTTTCATAACCTCATTGGCAATTCCCTGAAGTTTTCAAAGCCAGGATTACCTTTGGTTATACGGATTTCCTGCGACACGGTCGCGGGCGCTAATCTGCCCAAATTAAGGTTGGATCGCGCCCTTACCTATTACCACCTTATTTTTTCGGATAACGGCATTGGTTTTGATCCGCAATTTAAGGACAAAATATTTGAAGTGTTTCAACGGCTGCATGGGAAAACTGAGTATGCAGGAACGGGGGTCGGACTGGCGATTGTCAAAAAAATAATCGATAACCACCGCGGCTTAATTACCGCGACGGGGGAATTGGGTAAAGGGGCGAGGTTTGATATGTATATTCCGGCGGGGTAGCTTTAGCTGTTAGCTGTTAGCTAATAGCTGCCTACTTTTCGATCTGCACGTCAAATTTGAGTTCGTCGACGATGGGGTAGCCGTTGGGGTAGGTGTTTTTCAGCACGATGGTGATGACTTTATTGACCGGTTTTCCGATGCCGATCTCTTCGGGTTCCGCACGGTTGGAATTAAAGGTCGCTTTCACAAAGCCTTTCTCGCCGGGTTTCACGAGTTTTTCCGTGTATTCCAGTTCGGTGCAATCGCAGCCAGTGACGATTTCTATGTCGAGGACGCCTTCGCCGTTGTTGGTGAATTCGTAGGTATAGGTCGGGCGGTCTCCTTTTTTTATCTTTCCGAAGTCATGGTATTTAGCGGTAAAGTCCATTTTCGGCATGGGGTCCGGCTTTTTGGCGGTATCCTGCTTTGTGATGACGGTATCGGTTGGCAGGGGCTGTTGTGCGGCGAGGGGGAAAGCTGCGGTTGCAGAAATAACAAAAAATAGTATTAACCGGATCATGCGTGGTTGCGTTAAAGGGTTTAAGCATTGAACTTTAGAACGATTCAATTAAACCGTTCGTTTCTTGCTACCCGTTAATGTTTATTTAAAATTTGCAGGAAACTTACTCCTTCGTTTGCTCGGTGATTTGTATTTCCGTCGGGCCGGATAGGATTTTAAACTCGGTGCGGCGGTTTTGCTGATGCTCCTCGTCGGTGCATTTGACGCCGTTTTTGCACTGGTTCAGGATTTGCGTTTCTCCGTAACCCTGGGCTTTGATGCGTTCTCCTTTGATTCCTTTACCGATCAAATATTCCCGGGCGGCTTCGGCGCGTTTTTGCGATAATTTCATGTTATAAGCGTCGGCGCCGCGCGCGTCGGTGTGGCTGCCGAGTTCGATGACCATATCGGGATACTGCGCCATGATTCCGTAGAGGTAATCGAGCGCTTTTTTAGCGTCCTCGTAGACGATGTGGTAATCGTTGTAAGCATAGTAAATATTGTCGATCCGGATCTTTTCGTTGCGGGTGACGGTGCGGATTCTCGGTTTGGGCTTGGGCGGCGCGACCACGACCGGCGGCGGCGGCGGCGGGATGGCTTTGAGTTTCAGCTTTTTCTCAATGGTGATCGTCTGGATCAGGTTGACGGTATTGAACCGCGCGGTGTCGGGGTAAAAACCTTTTTTGGTAGCAATCACCGCGTACGATTTATTGAGGGAAAGATCGGAGGCGTAGGCGTCGCCGGTTTGTTTATCCGCAGCCCCGTCGTTTCCGCCGGTCAGCTCCACGAGCTGGAAATCAACGTTTTTCAAAACGATCGAACCGTCTAAAGCAATCGCGTGAAGGTCCGCTTTAATGGGTTCCATTGCGACGCCGAAAATATCGTCGCAGCAGGTTTTGCTTTTCAGGGATTTAGTTCCGACCCGGTTGGAGACAACAAAGCCGTTCCCGGCGGCGTCCATGGTAAAATATTCATCGTCGGCGGGCGAGTTGATCCCCCGGCCCATGTTTTTGACGGGGCTCCAGTTACTGCCGTTCCATTGGGTTACAAAGACGTCGAACCCGCCAATCCCGGGATGGCCGGTGGAGCTAAAATACAATTTGCCGTCCGAATAAAAAGGCGTTTCCTCGTCGCCGACCGTGTTAATGACCGGCCCTACATTTACCGGAAGATCGTAGGAGCCATTGTCTACTTTCGTGGCGTAATAAATATCGAACCCCTGGCTGCCGGGCATATTGGATACAAAAAATAGGACGTCCTTGCCGAATAATTCGCCGACGCAAGGCTGCTTTGCGATGAATTCGCCGTTCACGCCTTTGACTTCGTTGGCGGCGCCCCATCGTCCGTCGTCGCCTTTAAGGCTGAAATAAATTTTACTTTCGCTCAGCACGTTTCCGTTCAGGGCGGTGCGGGTAAAATACATGACGTCTCCTTTGGGCGAAACGCTGACGTTGCCCTGGTCGGAACCGGGCCGGTTCACTTCGTCGTTGATCGCTTTTGGCTCGCCCCATCCGGCGTCTGATTTTTTGGAAAAATAAACCTTTGCATGATAATCGCCTTCCTTGCCGTTCAGGACGATCGGACCGGTCGCGTTCCGGTAAGCGGTAAAATACAGGTTGCCGTTGTTGAAAGAGGGCGAATATTCGGCGTTGGTCGTATTGATCTTCGCGCTCAGCGGGGCGACCGTCAGGCGCGGGTTCTCTTTCATGGCGTACGACATTTTCGCACCCGTCAGTTCGGCTTTGGCCAAAGCGATTTTGACGGTATCCGCGGAGGAAGCGATGTAATCTTCGAGGGCAACCACGGCGTCGTCGTATTTCTCGTTCATTTTCAACACCCGTCCATAATAGAAGAGGACGTCGGGATGTTCAGGTTTCTTCTCTTTTTTATCGCGGGTCAGGGCGCGGGAATACCAGGTTTCCGCTTTGACGTAATCGCGCAAAGATAGTTCGAGGGTCGCGATCTGGTATGCGACGCCGCGGTCTTTGGTTTTATCGTAATATTTTTCGTACCAGTCCAAGGCGTTATAGTAATCCTTTTCGGCCATTCTTGCCTCCGCCACTTTGAGCATGACCTCCGGTTTGTTGGAGCCGGCATTCAGGGGTTGAGCGCTTAATGAGACGGCGGATAAGGAAATGACCAGTAAAATTCCGGTAAAAGAAGAGAAGGAGTTCATGAATAGGATGTTTAGCTGTCAGCCTTCAGCTATCAGCTTTCAGCTTTTTTATTTCTTACAAAAAAACAATTATATTAAATTATAACAACGAACCTTATATCGTTCAATCTTTTTGGATTTAGCTGATAGCTGATAGCTGCGTCAAAACCTCGGGCAAAGAATCACCGGCGGCGGATTGGGTAGCGTATAGATCTTCCCGATAAATGAAACG
>JBBRMZ010000015.1:0-37321 GCA_038230555.1 Chitinophagales bacterium | reverse complement strand
TGTTCCGACAAATGGCTTAGACCAATCAGGGCGCGGACTGAAAGCGCAGGATCAGGCGAATCTCCGGTCAGAGCCCTTTTAAAAAGCGGTTCGGCAACGTCGTATTGCTGCAAATAAAGCCAGGCTTCTGCGGAGGCCAGGTTAAAACGTTCCTCCAGTTTATCGCCGCCGGAAGCAAGGGCTTCGGGGCGCGCTTCGTCCAGGTCCTGAAGCGCCTGTTGCAGGAGGCGTTTGGGGCCGTACCTCCACGCCGCTATGTTATTTTCCGCTCGTCGCAACCGCCCGTCGCCGGAATGCGGCGGGTCGGCGGGTATCGGCTCGTAAACGGGTCGCTCTTTCTCCAGGGGCAATTTTTCAGGGGCGTTTCTGGGGGTCGTTGACATGGGTAACAACATATTAAACAGAGGTTCAGGGAACGCCTTAAAACAGGCGGCGGATCAATAGCGGGATCGTTTATCGCCGCGCCGCCCCCTTGCGGGAACGGCGGTTAAGAAGAACGACGCCGTAAATAACTTACAAATAAATATAAACATCAAAAATAATACTAAATATGCAAAATTGTTGAATAAATAAAGGCCGGACGCAAAAAAAAGCCTTTGCCGGGTCGCGCAAAGCGCCGTTTATATTTTTTTCGTAAAATTCTTTGGTATTCCTGTTAAGTATTCCTTACTTTGCAGCCTCAATTCAGGAAAAAATTCTTTTCATCGAATTTTATTATCTAACATGACTACGACGCCATCAGCTATTGCCGCAAGAGTTAAAAAAATTATCGTCGATAAATTAGGAGTTGAAGAATCGGAGGTAACGCCCGAAGCCAGCTTCACCAACGATTTAGGAGCCGATTCTTTGGATACCGTTGAACTTATTATGGAGTTTGAAAAAGAATTTGACGTCTCCATACCCGACGAACAGGCTGAGAAAATTCAGACCGTCGGAGAAGCTACGACTTATCTGGAAACGCATGTAAAAGTCTAAATTTTTACTTTTACTTCCGGTTCTCTATCCACAAATTGAAGACGTCGAAACGCTTCGATTTGTGGATTTTTGTTTTTACGGCTTTGTTCCTGCCGTTTACCAAAAAATAGTTGCTAACTTTGCCGAACGGGCGCCCGGCAAACGGATAAGCGGGTTTCCATCATTGAACTGATCCATTATGAAAAGGGTTGTTGTTACTGGAATTGGGGCTTTAACGCCCATTGGAAGTAATATTCCGGATTATCTGAGCGGATTGCAGCGCGGCGTCAGCGGAGCGGGCCCTATTACGCGTTTCGACGCTTCGCTTTTTAAAACCCGGTTTGCCTGCGAAGTGAAAGGATTTAACCCGGAAGCGGCGATTGATAAGAAAGAAGCGCGACGAATGGACCTGTATTCTCAACTCGCTTTGAGCGCCGTCCACGAAGCCGTCAAAAATTCCGGCCTGGACGTCGAAAAAATTAACCTTGAAAAAGCGGGCGTTATTTTTGGCTCGGGCGTCGGCGGGATGGATACGCTGGAAGAAGAGATCAGCAGTTTTGCCAAAGGCTCCGGCGTTCCCCGGTACAATCCTTTCCTGATCCCGAAAATGATTTCTAATATTGCGGCGGGACTGATCGCGATCCGTTACGGATTTCGCGGGATCAATTACGCCACCATCTCCGCCTGCGCCACGTCAAATCATACCCTTATTAATTCTTTTGATTATATTCGCCTCGGCAAAGCCGACGTTATGATTGCCGGAGGCAGCGAAGCGGTGGTGACGGCTACCGGCGTTGGGGGTTTCAACGCCATGAAAGCCATGTCGGAAAGAAATGACGACCCGGCGACCGCTTCTCGCCCGTTCGATAAAGACCGCGATGGTTTTGTGCTGGGCGAAGGCGCCGCTGCGCTGATCCTCGAATCTTACGATCATGCCGTTCGCCGGGGAGCGCCCATACTGGCCGAAATAGTCGGCGGCGGCATGACCTGCGACGCGTACCACATGACCGCGCCCCATCCGGAAGGCTTGGGCGTCATCGCCTGCATGAAAGTCGCGCTGGAAGACGCGGGGATGAATCCCGGCGACGTCGATTATGTCAACGTACACGGCACGTCCACTTCGCTGGGCGACATAGCGGAAATCATCGCGCTAAAAAAAGTATTTGGCGACGACGTCTATAAAATGAACATTAGTTCAACCAAATCGATGACCGGCCATTTGCTGGGCGCGGCGGGCGCGGTGGAAGCGGTGGCCTGTATTTTGGGCATGCAACACGGTTTTGTACCGCCGACCATTAACCATTTTACGGACGACCCGGAGATCGATCCGCGCCTGAACCTGACGTTCAACGAAGCGCAGGAGCGCAAAATAAACGTGGCCATGAGCAACGGTTTTGGTTTTGGCGGTCATAATACGACCGTTATTTTTAAGAAATTCGTAAAATAATGATGAATTAAAAATGATGAATAATGAATGTTTTTAACTGTAAATAATTCACCACTCATCACTCGTCATTCCTTTAAATAATATGGCTGTTTGAGGTTGGAGCGGATCCTTCAAAACGAACCGCGCGGACTACAAGCGGAGAATAAACATTTTTTCTCTGTGTCGTTAGTACAAAAGATTTATAATTATAATTTTTCTAAAGACCGCAACCTGGCCAGGAGGCTCAATGCTATATTGGGCTTCATTCCTATTGATCTGTCGTTATACAAACTCGCCTTTTTCCATAAGTCCAATAATTCCGAGAAGTCCGTCGGAACTTCTAACAATGTCAGCCAGAACAATGAGCGCCTTGAATACCTCGGCGACGCCATCCTGGGCGCCATCGTAGCAGAATATTTGTTCAATAAATACCCCACCAGCGACGAGGGTTTTCTAACCAAAATGCGCTCTAAGATCGTTAAACGCAATTCGCTCAACAAGATCGGCGATAAAATGGGGCTGGACGTCATCCTGCAGGAATACAACAATACGCGGCTCAGCCGCTCCATGCTCGGCAACGCCGTGGAGGCGCTGGTTGGCGCTATTTACCTTGAAGGCGGTTACGACAAAACCAAACGGTACGTGGTGAATAAAATACTGCGGAAATACCTGGATATTCACGAACTGGAAACTTACGACGATAATTACAAAAGCCAACTGCTCGAATGGAGCCAGAAGAACGGCAAAATTGTGGCCTACAAAGTGATCGCTAAATATAAATTTGAGAAGCGCGACCGTTTCAAGGTCGCCGTGCTGCTGGACGGCGAAAAAGTAGCTACCGCCGACGATTTCAACAAGAAAAGCGCCGAGCAGACGGCCTCCGAAAAAGCGCTGGTCGCTCTGGGCGTAGTGCTGGAAGAAGAGGAATGAAGCTATCAGCTTTTAAGACTTGTTAATAAGATAAAGAATACCGGATATTTTCTATAATTTATAATAACTACCTATGGTTAACGGCTACAGTTCCAGGCTGATAGCTGACGGCTGATAGCTGACGGCTCAAGAAAATGCAAACCATCGAAATCCGTACCGCCCAAAGAGTAGCGATCGAATATGCGCTGGCGTCTTTGCAGGAGCGTATTTTTGCTTTGATCCTTGACGTAGTGGTTGTTTTTTTCCTGTTCATCGGGCTGGCGTTCATCATGCAGGCTGCAAATATTTCTTCGCAGGCGCTTTGGATGATCTTCGGAATCCTCGCTATGGGACCGGGCTTTGTCTTGTATTCCATTCTTTGCGAAACTTTTATGGACGGGCAATCGGTCGGAAAACGCGCGCAGCGCATCAAAGTGGTCCGGCTGGACGGCAGGGAACTGGGTCAAAGCGATATCATGCTCCGGGGCCTGCTTCAGATGGTCGATTTTTATTATACAGCCGGAGTGGTCGGCGCGCTGTTGATCAGCGCTTCTGAAAAAAGGCGCCGCCTCGGAGATATGGCGGCCGGCACGACGGTGGTCCGGCTGGAACGCGCCGACTTCCGGCTAACAGATATTTTGAATATCGTCAGCCTCGACGATTACCGGCCGGTCTATCCGGGCGCGCGGGGTCTGGCAGAAGCGGACCTGCTTACCGTGCGGAGCGTATTAAAACGGTATGAAAAATTTCGCAATGCCGCCGGCGCGACGGCTGTCGCCGACCTCGCACACCGGATGGCGCGGCTCGCCGACGCTCCCCTCCGTGCCGACGCCGACCTGAACGACGTCATTATTTTTTTGAAAACGCTCACCAAAGATTATATCGTCCTAACTCGTTAATAGGTCCTCCCCAACACCCCCTGCTATTTATTGACGGCGAGCCAAAAAATTAACAACTAATCGTTCTTTTTTATCGTTAATATTTGGAAAAATGTTTTGAATATTCTACATTGTCTGATAAAATAGAAGGTTCCTAATGAAAGTAAGATATACGCGTCAATTCATGGCCGCGCTGTTCGCCGCGCTGTTTGCAGTTTTGCCTGCGCTCTTGTTCGGGCAGGGGATCAATCAGGCGGTTTTTGGTAAAAACCGCGTACAGTACCACTCCAAATTCGACGAATGGCAGCAATATGAAAGCGAAAACTTTATTACGTACTGGTATGGCGAAAGCCGTTTTATTGGTCAGTCCGCCGCCCAAATGGCCGAAGCCGATTATCCCGAGATTGAACGGACGCTGGAATACCGGACGAGCGAGAAAATCGAAATCCTGGTTTATACCGATCTGAGCGACCTGCTGCAAAGCAATATTGGCAGCGAAGACCTCTTCACCAACAGCGACCGCTCAGTGAAAGTGTCGGGCAATAAAATATTCGTTTACTTCGACGGCGACCATCAACACTTGCGCAACCAGGTGCGCGAAGGCGTGGCGGCGGCTATGCTCAACGCTATGCTCTACGGGAGCAACTTACAGGAAATGGTACAAAACGCGGTGCTACTGAGTTTGCCGGAGTGGTTCAAAGACGGGCTGGTGGAATACATTGCCGACAACTGGAATACCGACCTCGACAACCGGATGCGCGACGTTTTTGCTAAAAATAAATATAAAACGTTTAATAAATTTGCTCTGGCGGATCCGAATTTAGCGGGTCACGCTTTTTGGTATTATATCGCCAGCCAGTTTGGCAAATCGAACGTCGCCAATATTCTTTATCTGACGCGTATCAACCGGAATATGGAAGAGGGCCTGATCTACGTGCTCGGCTCCGGTTTTGAACCCGTCGCGGTCGCTTGTATGGATTATTATAAAACCCGCTACCAGTCCGAACTGAAATCCGCCGTAAAAGTGGATTCGCTCCCCGCATTAAAATTTAAGAATAAACGGAAACTACCGCTCGAACAAGCCAGGATCAGCCCCGACGGACGCCATATTGCGTATATCACGAACGAGATAGGACGTTATAAAATATATATCCAGCAAACGGACGGCAAACAACCGCGCGAACTGATCTTCAAAGACGGTTCCCGCAACCCGTTCCAGGCAACGGACTATAATTATCCGCTGCTGGCCTGGAATCCCGATAACTCCCGCCTGGGGATTGTTTATGAAAAGCGGGCCGTTGTCAAATATATGGATTATGATCTGAAAACAAAGAAGAAAACCGTCGAAAACTTTTCTCCCCAATATCAGCGCGTGTATAGCGTCGATTATACCAACCCGAAAGAAATGGTCATTACGGCGGCGGTGAACGGCGCGTCGGATATATTTTTATACAACGTCGCCAATCGCCAGTCGCGCAGGATCACGCAGGATTACTGGGACGACCTCGACGCCGTCGTGCTCCATATTCGCGGACATAAAGGGATCCTTTTCGCATCCAACCGCGTCAATGATACGCTTAAAACCGAGCGGCTCGACAGCGTGATCCCTATTAATAAATTTGATATTTTTTATAAAGACCTGGAGGATACGTCTAAAGTATTGGTGCGTGTAACCCATACCCGCGACGTCAACGAACGCAACCCGGTTGCCATTGACACGACGAATTTCTCATTTCTTTCTGAAGAATCCGGGGTCGTGAACCGTCAAATGGCCTACCTGACCGACGTAGTGGACCATACTAATAAAATCATGTACTTCCATAACGGCAAAGATTCGGTCGTTGTGCTGAAAGATTCGGTAGTCGCGGCGCTGGATACCGTCAAAATGGATTCTGTTATTTTCCGCGACGTTTATAAAACCATCGCCATTATTCACAACAACTCTAATTTTGACCGAAGTATCCTGTCGCAATCCTCGGCGTCCAGGGTTGGTAAGATAGCCGAGCAGTTTTATAAAAACGGAATTCCGCGCATTAGCGTGGAAACTGCTCAGCCCGACAGTATGGTGACGCCTTCTTTTACGCGCAACTGGGAAACTCAACAAAAAATTAAACGAAATAAAGCCAGACCGGCTGTTCCCGCAAAGGATACCCTGGGAACGCTTGGCAGAACTAGCAAAATTCAGGAAGTCCTGCAACCGACTGCCCGCGTCGTCGCGCCGCCCGCCGTAAAAGATACCTCGAAAGTCGACGTGGATAATTATATGTTCCAAAGCGAATTTGATACCAAAGAAACGCCCAAAACCATTGCCATTACTACGCGCGACGACAAAAAGCAGACGATCGACTCTGCAAAAATGCCGCAGTTAGGCCGCCAGGAAATAGAAGAACCGGTGGTCGTCAAAGCGACTCAGGCGGTTATTCCGGTCAAAGACCGCGATTCCACGCTACTGACCCAGCCTTTCCGGCAGGGCCGGATCACTGGCTATCGGTTAAAATTCAGGTCGGATTATTTTACGACCAAACTGGACAACAACCTGTTGTTCGGCGGGCTGGACAGCTACGCGGGAACTCCGCAAAGCGGATATGCCCCTCCGCCGCTGGGAATTTTGCTGAAAGGAAACTTTAAGGATCTCCTGGAAGATTATCAACTGGAAGGCGGCGTGCGGATACCGACCACGTTCAACGGCGCGGAATATTTTGCCTTTTTTGACGATAAAAAATCGCGCCTGGATAAGCGGTATGCTATTTATCATTCCACGACAAAAGTGACCGACAACGGCGCAAACCCGACGGACGTCAAGAAAACCCGCAACACGATCTCCCTGGCCCAATACCAATTAAGTTACCCGCTCGACGTTTTCACCCGCATACAGGGAACGGCGACGATCCGGTTTGACAAAATGACCAAACTTGCGACCGACAACAGTACCCTGGATATTCCGCCCGTCGCCACCCAGCGCGTGGGATACCGTGTGGAATATGTGTTCGATAATACGCTGGATATTGACCCCAATTTGAAAAACGGGACGCGGTACAAATTCTATATCGACATGATGAAGCGGTTCGAGATCAATTTCGACGACAAACCTAAGTTCAATTTTGACGCCGGGTATATGGGCGTGGTCGGTCTGGACGCGCGTCATTATGAGCGGGTTCTGTATCATTCCGTTCTGGCCCTTCGCGCGGCGAGCGCCGTTTCTTTTGGGGCGGAAAAAACCCTGTTTTATCTCGGCGGCGCCGATAACGAATTGTTCAATTCGTACAATATGAACATCAGCACTCCGCCGGGCAATTATGCTTTTGAAACGCTGGCAGCCAATTTGCGCGGATTCCAGCGCAATATCCGCAACGGAACTTCCTACGCGCTGATCAACGCCGAATTGCGGGTTCCTATATTCAAATATTTTACCTCCAAACCTTTGTCCTCCGCTTTCCTGCGTAATTTTGAACTGGTTACCTTTTTTGATATGGGAACGGCTTGGCATGGGACTTCGCCGTTCAGTCTCGACAATCCGCTAAACACTATTACGTTGCCGCAAGATCCGCAATCAAATGTTCCGGTGACCATTACGGTCAATTATTTTAAAGATCCAATCGTTTACGGCTACGGTTTTGGCGCGCGCGCCCTGCTGTTTGGCTATGTGGTTCGCGCGGATTACGCCTGGGGCGTAGAAACCCGGGTAGTGCAGAAACCGATTCTACATATTGCGCTCGGGCTGGATTTTTAAATTCAATATCATTTTGGAATCCGCCTGTATATATTTATGGTCTTCGGTTTGGAGTTCTATGAAGCCAAACCGAAGATATAATTGGTAAGCCGCCCTAAGTCTTTTATTTGTATAAAGAATGATCGACGACGCCTCCAGTTCCCTGCATTTATTAATAGCGAATTCCATTATTTGGGCGCCCAGTTTTAATCCTTTATATTGCTCTGTGACCGCCAGTTTGGCTAATTCATATTGGTCTCCGTCCATTTTGTATAATGAAACCGTCCCAATAATTTGATTGTCATATTGAGCTAAAAATATATACCCGCCTTTATCCAGTACATAGCTTTTCGGGTCGTCCATAAATTTAACGTCTTCCGGTTCTACTTCAACATATTTCTCCAGCCATTCGAGCGTCAGGCGCCGTAAATCGGATTTATATTTATCGTCATATTCTATAAAGATTATTGGGCTTTGTTCGGTTGCTATGCTCCTCATGATTTGGTTGTTGTTAGCGCGTTTAAAAAATTGTCTCAAAAATATCTTTGATATATAGAAAAATAAAACTATTTTTGTCGGTATAAGCCGGATATAGAGAGACGTCATTTTCTTTCTTCAATGATCTATCTCAAGCAAAAGTATGTTTTCTTTTTTCGACCGACGCTACATTTACGTGCTGGGCAGCACGCGCCATGCTTTTCGTTATAAAATAGGGATTGCTAAAAACGTAGATTCTCGCCGTCAGGGGATTCGGAGCGACCTGGGCGGTGAAGTATATGAAGTGTTCAAAGTAAAGGTTTTCTTCGCCCGCCGCATCGAATCTTTTTTTCATTTCGTTTACAGGCCTTTACATGCAAAAATGAAAGGGTCGGGCAAAACGGAATGGTTCTGGATGTTTTTCCCGGCGTCGCCCTGCGCGTTGCTGATCGTTTTTTGGGCGCTGCAATGGACGCTGATCCCGGTGGTTCTGGCTTGTGCGCTGTATGTTTTCCGGCATGGGATACATTTTTGAATATTTATGAGTGATGATTTTATAACTCATAGTCTAATGCAAATAATGGATTGAAAAAATCCAAAAAGGGCGCCGGGGCGATAGACCCGAAAATCAAAAGCGGATACAACGGGAGCTTAACCCCATTTATCCCCTAAATCCCATCCCGGACGTCCGTTTATCCTTATTAATTACCCTTTATTCTAAAACCCCTTGAGTCACATATAAGGCACATATAAGCCCTATATAAGTCAGGTATGAGTCAGGTATGAGTCGCCCCCCCAGATTGTATTCGGCTTGGGAGAAAGTCAAACGAATAAGTAACTCAAAAACGTCGTATCATTATGGTGTAGAGTTGGATATCTGTAAAAGGTAGCCCGGCGTCAAACCGTTATTGATGGTTTTTAACCCATTATTCGCACGACTAACATAAATATACTTTTTTTAAACTACGTTTAATATCAGTACTTTCTATTCTATAATTAACCAAACTAATGAAATTTTTCCTCCTGACCTTATCTATTGTTTTTGGCTCCGGCATGCTATTCGCGCAGGCGGATTTATTACAGCATACGCAGGGCCGCAAAACCATTTCTCTCGACGGCGTCTGGGATTATATCGTTGATCCTTATGACGCAGGTTTTCTCAATGGGTCGGGCGCTGAGGATCTAAAGGGCGGATTTTATAAAAATCAGAAGCCGCAAAAATATGTGTTCACGGGGAAGAACTGGGGTAACACCGAGCGCGTGGAATATGATTTTGACGAAGCGGAGAAAATAAAAGTACCCGGCGACTGGAATAGCCAGGACCCGCGCCTGTTTTTTTACGAAGGGGCGATCTGGTACCGTAAGGTTTTTAACTATGCGCCCGCGCCCGGAGCGCGCCAGTTCGTTTATTTAGAGGCGGCCAACTACACGGCGCAGGTGTATTTGAACGGCCAAAAACTGGGCGAGCATACGGGCGGGTTCACGCCTTTTCAATTTGAAGTTACTGGAAAACTCCTGACGGGGCCCAACATGATTTTTGTCCGCGTCAATAATCGCCGCTTCAAGGAAGGCGTTCCGACCCTGAAAACCGACTGGTGGAATTACGGGGGGCTGACGCGCTCCGTTAAAATTGTCGAGACGCCCGCCACGTTCGTGAAGGATTATTTTGTACAGCTCGCCAAAGGGAAAAAGGACGAAATCGAAGGTTGGGTACAATTGGACGGCGCGGATAAAACGCAACCTGTTCAATTAAATATACCGGAAGCGGGTGTTCAAAAAACCTTACAGCCCGACGCCAACGGCTATATCGCTTTTCATTTTAAAGCGACCGTTCAAAACCTTTGGACCCCCGAACGTCCGTTTTTATATAAGGTCGCTCTTTCTATCGCTGCCGACCGCGTGGAGGACGCCATCGGCTTTCGTACCATCGAAACGCGCGGAACCGAAATATTGCTCAACGGCAAACCCATTTTTTTGAAAGGCGTCTGCATCCACGAAGAAGCGCCTTATCGTTCCGGCCGGGCGTATTCAGAAGACGACGCGCGGACTTTACTGGGCTGGGCGAAGGAAATGGGCTGCAATTTTGTTCGGCTGGCGCACTATCCCCACAGCGAAAATATGATCCGCGAGGCCGATAAAATGGGGCTGCTGGTCTGGTCGGAAATCCCGGTCTACTGGTCGATCGACTGGGAAAACCCGGAAACTTACGCCAACGCCGAGCGCCAACTGACAGAAAACCTGACGCGCGACAAAAACCGCGCCGCCGTTGCTATCTGGTCCGTCGCCAACGAAACGCCGGAGAAACCGGCCCGCATGACTTTCCTGAAAAACCTGCTCGCCAAAGGCCGCTCCATCGACCCGACCCGTTTGATGAGTTGCGCGCTGGCCACCTCGCCCGTCGATACGGCCAACTTTGCCATTAGGGACTCTATTGGGAACTACGTGGACGTGCTGGCCTGCAACGAATACGTCGGCTGGTACATCCTGCCCGCCGAAAAAGCCAAAGACCTGAAATGGCGTTCGGAGTTTAACAAACCGTTGATCATGACCGAGTTTGGCGGCGAAGCCATAGCGGGTCTGCATGGCCGCTCCGACGAGATCTGGACGGAAGAATACGTCGACCGGATCTATCAAAATCAACTGGCGATGTTCGACCAACTTCCTTTTTTGCGCGGAACCTGCCCCTGGCTGCTCATGGATTTCCGGTCGCCGACGCGGTTGCTGGCCCGGAAACAGGATTATTATAACCGTAAAGGCCTGATTTCGGACAAGGGAATAAAGAAAAAATCGTTTTATACGATGAGAGACTGGTATTTGAAAAAATGAATTTTTCGTAGTAGAGACGCGTAAAGACAGATTGCGATCTGTCTTTACGCGTCTTGATTTCCAAATTAGTGGAACCAAAACTCCTCAAATTTTTATAAATTTGTGCTTAGGCTTTACGCCGAAAACATAACCTTATTTCTATATCTACTATGAGCAAAGACGCTGCCGACCACCACGGCCCTGATAAATTATTTAAGTCTGCTTTCAAACAAACGGATACGTTGATCGATTTTATCCGCGAGTTTTTTCCCGCCGACATTGCCAATAACCTTGACTTCGACGCCCTGACTCTTGACGATACTCACTATATTTCCAGCAAAATGGTAGAAACCTTTGCCGACGTGGTTTATCGAACTTCCTGGAAAAATGGCGACCGCCCGGTTGCGGTTGTTTTACTGCTTGAGCATAAAAGTACGCCTGAACGTTATTTTTATGTTCAGGCGCTTTCCTATATTGTATCTATTTGGCAAAAAGATATTAAAGCCAAACGACCGCTTTCCATAATCGTCCCCGCCTTTTTTTATAGCGGCCAAAAAACATGGAAGCCCAAACCTATGTTGAACTATTTTCAGCATTTGCCGTCCGAACTGGAACCATTTATCCCCGTATTTGAGTTTATCTTTGTGTCTGTAGAAGAAACGCCAGACGAACTTATTTTACCGTTAAGTAAGGATTCTATATTAGGAGCTTTAATGTTGATGTATAAAAAGGTAGGCGATTTGGAATTTATTCAAACCTCTCTTCCTCTATTTTTTAAGTTTGAGGAAAATCACCCGGAAAGAAAGCAAATTTTTGATATATTTGTAGCCTATTTATTACACAACGCGCCGCTGCCTCCGGAAGAAATCCGGGAAATAGCGGATAAAACGCTGGACGAAAACATGAAAGCAAAAGTAATGACGGCCTTTGAAAAGCTGCTTTTAGAAAATAAACTAAAAGGAAAAGCGGAAGGAAAAGCGGAAGGAAAAGCGGAAGAGCGAGTGATAGCCGAATTAAAAATTAGAAGAGCTATTGAGCGCTTATTAATAAGAGGGGTTCTTTCTATTCAAGGAATTGCCGAAATACAGGACGTCCCTGTTAAATTGGTTATGGAGGTTCGGGATGAACTGTTGGAATCAGGAATTACGTTGCCGCAAGCGGACTAACTAAATAACTTTTTTAAATCAACATACTGAGACGCAGAAATCAATAAAAGCAGATCTGTTCTTATAGTAATTACGCTTTTTTACAAACTGTTACCAACTCCGGCTGCATCAATTTTTATTGCCCGCTCCATTAAATGCCGCGCTGCTTTGAATTTATCCTTACTTTCTATCATAAAAATCGGCGGCAACGTGGTCGACGACGACCGCCTGCTGGATCGCGTCCTTACTGATTTTGCCGCGCTCGAAGGAAAAAAAATCCTGGTGCATGGCGGCGGGAAAATAGCCGACGTGGTGTGCGAAAAACTCCAGATTGTTCCCCGGAAAGTCGACGGGCGGCGGCTGACAGACGCGCCGACTTTGGAGATTGTTACAATGGTCTATGCGGGGCTGATCAATAAAAAAATTGTCGCGCTGCTACAAGCCCTGGGCTGCAACGCCCTGGGTCTGACAGGAGCGGACGCCAACCTCATTCGCGCCCATAAACGGTTCGGCGCGGCGCTGGATTACGGGTTCGCCGGCGACGTCGACGAAGTCAGCCTCGCCGCTTTGAACGGGCTGTTTGGCGTCGCCGACGCGCTCGTGGTTGCCCCAATTACGCACGACCGTCAGGGTCAGCTCCTCAATACCAACGCCGACACGATCGCCACGGTGTTGGCCGTCGCCGCATCGGCGGTCTACGCGACCGAACTGGTTTTTTGCTTCGAGAAAAAAGGCGTACTTCTAGACCCTGCCGACGAGGATTCCGTGATACCGCTACTGTCTTTTACCGATTACCAGGCTTATAAACAATCGGGCGTCGTTTCGGCGGGGATGCTGCCGAAGCTGGATAACGCGTTCCGGGCGATGGAACAAGGCGTGGAAAGCGTGCGGATTTGCGGGGTGGAGGGAGGAAGGAAAACGGCTTGGGAAGGCGGCACTTCTTTAACGTTTAATGGCTAATATTTAGCTATATGAACGCTTTACAGATCAGAATATTATTGGGAATATTTCTATTTATGGAAATAATATGCTTTATTTCAGGGTATTATGCGTATAACTGCTCCCTAAAAACTGGGCGCTTTACAATTGCTACAGTTTTAACGCCTACTCTGTTTTATTTGCAAAGGAAAAATATAATTTAGGATCAAGATAGAGTTGAAACTAAAATCAGACGTCCATACGCGAGTAGCAGATTCCAGTCCATTAGCCCGTCATTGTTCAGCAGGCCGAACTCTATTGCAAGGAGATTTTAGCAAACATAAGTAAGGCGGATATAAAATATACAGGCTAAGATCCATCTTAGAAAATATTCAATTGCAAACTGAAGCTATCAATCTGTTAAAAACCCTCATCGCCCTCCCCTCCTTCAGCCGGCAGGAAGACCGGACGGCGTTCGCCATCGCCCGTTACCTGGACGAGCGCAAGGTCGATTACCATAGAAAAAAGAATAACGTTTATGCGTTCAACCAATATTTTGACGCGGCGAAGCCGACCCTTTTGCTCAACTCGCACCATGACACGGTGCAGCCTGTAAAGGGGTGGACCAAAGACCCGTTTTTCCCTTTAGAGCAGGACGGCAAATTATTCGGGTTGGGCAGTAACGACGCGGGCGGGTCGCTGGTCGCATTATTACACACGTTTATTCATTTTTACGGTCGGCGCGACCTGGCCTATAATCTGATCGTGGCGGCGACCGCCGAAGAAGAAATATCGGGCGCGGACGGCGTCGCGTCCATATTAGCGGATTTGCCGCCGATAGCCGCAGGGATCGTCGGAGAGCCCACGCTGTTGCAGCCGGCGGTCGCTCAAAAAGGGCTGCTGGTGATCGACGCTACTGCCCGCGGGCTGTCAGGCCACGCGGCGCGGGAAGAGGGAATCAATGCAATCTATCTCGCGCTGGCGGACGTGGAGAAAATACGGAATTACCGGTTCCCGAAAGTTTCGCCCTGGCTGGGGCCGGTAAAAATGACGGTCGCGCAAATTCAGGCAGGGCGGCAGCACAACGTCGTGCCGGACGAATGCTCGTTCGTCATCGACGTCCGGACCAACGAATGTTATTCCAACGAAGAAATTTTTGACCTACTAATCGCCGAATTGGGGTCGGGGTTGCGCGCACGGTCGTTCCGGCTGCGGTCGGCGTCGATTCCTTTAGAGCATCCGCTGGTTCAAAAAGCGGTTTCACTAGGATTGACGCCTTTCGGGTCGCCTACGTTGTCCGACTCTGCGCTGCTGCCATTCCCGGCGCTGAAACTTGGATGCGGCAATTCCGCTCGATCGCATACGGCCGACGAATATATATATCTGCATGAAATTGAAGCGGGTATCGCTACGTATATTCAATTACTGGAAGGCCTCCGCCTCTAAATATTTGCCGGGAACCGCCACCGTTAATAAGACAGGCTGCGAAACAGTCGGTCGCTTTGTTTTGTTATCACAAATAAACCGTTAAATTTGCCGCCTTAGCCGTCGCCCGTAGCGGGTTGGCGCTTTTTTTTACATAGAAAACTACCGTCTTTAGGGCGGGGGTTTTGGCTATACACATGTTGAAGGATTAAATATGAATATTTTTAGCAGGGCGTTGCGCTCGGCCATTCAGGCGTTAAGAGGCGCGGACGATAAAATTATCGTTCGAGAGATCAATATCCCCTCTCAATATCTAGTGCGCGGCGTGACGGCGGACGTTTTTTTACCGCCTTATTACCGGGGAAGCGCCGACCGGTACCCGGTATTGTGGTTTAATGACGGCCAGGATATGCTGGAGATGGGCATGTACGACACGCTGACGCAATTGTACGCAGAGGGCGCTTTACAGAAAATCATTGTCGTCGCCGTCTATTCCAACGAGAACCGGATGGACGAATACGGGGTGGTGGGTATCCCCGATTATAAGAAACGGGGCGCGAAAGCAACCGAATATATGCAATTCGTGACGCGCGAACTCCTTCCGTTCGTCCGCGCCGATTTTCGCATGCTGACGGACGCGCGGTATAACGTGTTTGCGGGTTGTTCGTTGGGCGGCTTGTCCGCTTTTGATATTGTCTGGGAAAATCCAAAGATATTCAGCAAGGTAGGCGCGTTTTCGGCGTCTTTCTGGTGGCGGTCTACCGCGCCCACGCCCGAACATCCCGATGCAAACCGGATTGTCGTTGACAAATTAGCCGTCGCGACCAAAAAAACGGGGCTAAGATTCTGGTTTGAAGTGGGCGGCCTGGACGAAACCGAAGACCGCAACGGCAACGGAATCATCGACAGTATTGACGACACGCGCGATGTAATCATCGAACTGGTCAAGCTGGGCTACCGCCCCCACGAAGAAATTGATTACGTCGAACTGGACGAAGGCGAACACAATCAGCAAACCTGGGGAAAAGTACTGCCCAATTTTTTGGAGTGGGCGTTTGGGTAGACTAAATCGAATACCGATGGCTGTCTAGTTTCAATAAAATAGCGATTAAGGCTGTAAATCCAAGCAACGAGGACCCGCCCGCGCTGATAAAAGGCAAAGGAATGCCGATGACCGGAAGTAAGTTCATGGTCATCCCAATATTCACAATAAAGTGGAAAAAGAAAATACCAGTCACACCGTAAGCGTATAATCGCGAGAAATGGGAGCGCTGCCGCTCCGCAATTTGAACCAACCGGATCAGGAACAGGCAAAAAACGATCACCGCCCCCAGTACCCCAATAAACCCCTGCTCTTCGCCGACCGTGCAGAAAATAAAATCGGTCGATTGTTCCGGCACATAATTGAGCTTAGTCATCGCGCCATCCAGAAACCCTTTGCCGGTAAACCCGCCGGAACCGATCGCCATTTTGGAATGGATAACGTTATATGCCACGCCGCGCGGATCGCATCGTTCCAAATGCAGCCAGACATTGATTCGTTCCTGTTGATGTTTTTGCAGGACATGCAGAAAAACAAAATTGGTCCCATAGACGATGGCGCTCGAAAGTAAAAAAACCGAACCCGTAAGGATCACCATCCGAAAACGGCCCCTTCGGCTATGCACTACGACAAAAGCGCCGAGCGCTACGGCCATCGTCGATAGCGCCAGTATCGGTTTTGACCGGAAATACAGCGTTCCGGCCAGCAAAATAGCCGCTCCCACCACCATCAGCCACGATCTTCGATGTTCCTGTATATTCAACGCGAAGATAACACACGTTACTGCCGCCAGAAAAAGGACTACCCCGGTCGCGTCGTTATCAAAGAGCAGCGCAAGAATGAACAAGATCGCTAATCCATAAATGATGTAAAAAACCATTGGACTTAATCCCTCGCGATAAAGAAGGAGCGCAAAGGAAGAGAAAACCAGGCAGGAACCCAGATCGGGTTGAAGCAGGATAAGCAAAACTGGCGTCAGGAGGATTCCTAAAATGGTCAGCCGCGACCGCCCGTCCCGCAAACTGGCGCCCGCGCCCGATAAAAAACTGCTCAATGCCAGACAGGTACCTACCTTAGCAACTTCTACGGGCTGAAAACCGAAACCGCCGAATCCAAACCATGCCCGCGCCCCGTTCACTTTGACGCCAATGATCAACACCAAAACAAGTAGGATCAATCCAAAACCATAGATCAGCCAGGCAAAAGTTCGCCAAAACTTCCAGTCAATGGTCATAATGACAAACGTCAAAATGGCTGCGATACCAATAAAAATGGTTTGTTTGCCGGCAGGCGTATGGACGATAAAATCGCTGAATTCCTGGTTATAACCCGTTTTATGGCCGACGGAGTAGATCATTAGCCATCCGATACAGATCAGGGTAAGCCACAAGGAAAAAAGCAGGTAATCAAAACTTTTGGTGCCGACTAATTCTTTAACAGACATTAACTATAATGATGAATGATGAACGATAAATTATGGATGCTTTAATTTATTGATAGTCAATAAATTGTATCTAATAACTTAAAATTCATAACTTATAACTATTTGACGACGGCTTTATAAAAACGCGCGCGCTTTATAAAACGCTATGCGCTCGATTCTATTCTGTCGGCGTTCTGGCAAAGATCGTATAATTTTCTCGAATGCGCGGCGTTCATTCGCGGCGTAGGGAGCGGTGGGAAGAATACAGGCTGAATTTTAGCCCAGGCCTTTTAGTTTGGCCTCAAAACTCAGCGTTGCGTGCGGAACGGCTTTGAGGCGGTCTTTAGCGATCAGCCGACCCGTGGCGCGGCAAATACCGTAGACTTTGTTTTCGATGCGCTGCAAGGCATTTTCGAGACGCTGAATATATTGTTTCTGCCGGACGGCCATGGAGGAGAGCATTTCATTCTCAGAAGCGCCGACGCCGTCGTCGAGGCTTTTGATCTTTGCGTCTGCCGACAGAGCGGCGTCAAAAATTTGACTGGCGTAGAAAGCATATTCTTCCTTCGCTTTCGACAACTTTTTTTCGATGAGAGACTTGAATTCGGCGAGTTCTTGGTCGGAATAGCGGACCTTTTCCTGAGCGTTGGTCATACCGCAATAATTTTGGCTGGTTAGAGAATAGGCGTTGTCCTTATAAATTTTAGAAAATTAACCAGATGCGGTATAATATTTTCTAAAACATGTGCAAATGTAAATAGAGTTTACTAGTTCTCATAAAAAGCAGGTATATATTTGTTCTAAACAGCAAAAAATCTTATATAAACTGTGGAATATGTTTGTTAATGACGGACAGGCTTACTTTTATGGAGCAGTGCTTCCAGTTGCATTCCCCGCGAGCCTTTGAGCAGAATACCGGCGGCTCCAAAAGACTGGGCCTGAAACCAGACCTTCGCTTCAGCGGCATCCTTGAACCGCAAATTGCCCGTATTTAGCGCCGAGAAGTTCTTCCCGACCAGGATCAGCTGGTCAAAGCGAAGAGACTGAGCCAGATCACAGATCGCACGGTGTTCGGCGGCGGCGGCTTCGCCTAACTCAAACATGTCGCCGAGGATAACAATTTTAGAAGGATAATCCGTTTTAGCAAAATGAAGCAAGGCGGCGCGCATGCTGCTGGGGTTGGCGTTATATGCGTCCAAGATGATTGTCGATTCTCCCATCGCAATGATCTGCGAGCGGTTGTCGGACGGCACATATTCCGCTAAAGCGTTTTTTATCCGAGCGGCGGGAACGTTGAAATATTTTCCGACGGCAATGGCCGTCATCGCGTTGGCAAAATTATAAGCGCCGATTAGTTGCGTCGGCGTTTCCTGAGCGGCGGCGTCGGCGTCGAGAAAGCCGATGCGCAGAAAGGGCCGTTCTTTGATAAGGCGGATTTCTATATCGGGGCCGGCCAGGCCGGACACGTCGCTCCGGCGATAACCGATTTGCCGGGCAGCGCCTGCCTGTTCCGCCAGTTCTGAAAGAAAAGCCTCGTCGCGGTTAACAAAAATAGTTCCGTCATGGGCGGCGAGGTATCGGTACATCTCCGATTTTCCTTTTTTGACGCCTTCCAGTCCGCCAAAACCCTCGAGATGCGCCTTGCCGATGTTGGTGATGAGGCCGTGGGTAGGTTCGGCGATCCGGCAAAGAAAATCGATTTCGCACTGGTGGTTGGCGCCCATTTCTATGACCGCCATTTCTGCATCCTGCGGAATCGATAAAAGCGTTAGCGGAACGCCAATATGGTTATTCAGGTTGCCGCGCGTGGCGCGGGTCTTATATTTTGTGGATAAAACGGCTGCGGTCAGTTCTTTGGTGGTCGTTTTGCCATTGGAGCCCGTAATGGCGAGAAAGGGAATGTTCAGTTGGCGGCGGTGACAGGTAGCCAATTGTTGGAGCGCGATCAGGGCGTTGTCGACCAGGATGGTTTGCTCGCCGGTTTTGAAAGCCGGATGATCGATCACGGCGTAGGCGGCCCCGTCTTTGAGCGCCTGGGCGGCAAAAGCGTTGCCGTCGAACTGGTCGCCTTGCAGGGCAAAAAATAAACAGCCGGGAACGATCTTGCGGCTGTCGGTAACGACGACGGGATGGCGCAGGAAAAGGGTATATAAAAGATCAATCATAAGAAAGGGACGTTTATATCCGGGACGCGAGCCGAATTAATTGACGGCGGTAACGATATACTGGTAATCAAGCGTATGATCGTCGGTTACGATCTGAGAAAAACCGGCTGATTTTAATTCTTTAATTACCTGGATCATCGAAACCTTGATCTTAGCGGGCGGTCCGACCGGCAGGTTTTGCTCCTTATAATCAATAATTATAATCTTGCCGCCTTTTGCCATGCCTGCTTTTAAAATTTTAAGGTAGTCGCCGCGATTTTCGATGTACATATACGTATTAACGATCATTACTTCGTCAGCTTCCCCTGGCCGCAGGTTGGGATTGTTGGGCGCTACCAGCCGCGCTTCAAATTTGTTTTTTAGTTCCGGAGGCGATTCCTGCGAAATGCTGTCCATAAAAGTAATGAACCGCTGGTCGATGTCAATAGCGATTACTTTTTTGGCCGTAGGTAAAACGCGGAAAGAAAAATATCCCGTTCCGGCGCCAATATCGGCGACGGTTTTGCTGGTCACGTCGCCCAGTAACTGGATGACCAGTTCCGGTTTTTGCCAGATCACGCGGCTTTTGTCCTCGTAATCTTTAACCAGTTGCTTGAACCCGCCCTGTTGCTGGCCGGAATCAAAAGAATTGGAAATATGATTGATGATGTTGTCTTTAGCGCGATTACTGGCGCTATCCTGACTACCACAGCCGCAGACCAGGAAGGCGCCGCAAAAGACGCCATAAAATAAAGAGGGTATATTTTTCATGCTCGCTATATCTGTTAAAGAGAACAGGCGAAAGCGCCCGTATAAAAAGTTGGACAAAATTAAACAAATTTGCCGAGCGTCGTTTGTATGAGCGAATATGTTTTTAACATTTAGTAGAATCTAACATGCGGAAATATTGTTGGTTTAATGACCATTTTGATGATCCGCTCTTCTACGGATCTGCGCACTATGCATACGGGAAGGGGAAGTCTCTGTCAAGATAAATTAGTGCTGATAGCTGACGGCTGATAGCTATCTTACAACCGGCAAAGTTCGACCATAAAAACCTCCAGTTTTTTCCGCATGACGGACGAAGTGCCGGTAAAATTATTGGCCATAACTGAAAAAGCGTAGAGTTTCCCGCTCTTTCCGGTCACGTAGCCGGAATAACATTTAACGCGGCTGATGGTTCCGCTTTTTGCGCATAATCTACCAATGGCCGCGGTTCCTTTGAACATATTCTTGAGGGTTCCCGAAACGCCTGCCTGGGGCAACGATGCGTAAAATGCAGGAAAAACCGCCGAATCCCGCGCAATCAGACGAAGCGCGTCAACCAACTGGTAGGGCGCGACCCCGTTATTGGGCGACAGCCCGCTGCCGTCTTTCATAAATAGGCCGACCGTATCGAGCCCTTTTTGTTTCCAGAAATGCAGGACGGCCTGCACGCCGCCGTCGTTGGTTCCCTCGCCGGTTTGCTCGAAGGCTAGCGTCCGCAACATGGTTTCGGCGTATAGATTGACGCTTTCGAGGTTCGTCATTCTGACAATGGATTTGAGCGGAGGCGAGCGGAAGCTAAAAATGGTTTTGGGCGGAGGCAAAGGGTCGCCATGGTCCATTTTCTTCCACATGGTCGTCGCGGAATCGCGCACAGTAATGTTAAAAGAGTCGATCAGCCGCCGCCGTATTTGCCAAGCCGCAAAAAAAGGCGGATCAGGCAGGCTGCCGCCAACCGTAAAAGCCGTCAATCGTGCCGGGATTTTTCCTAAAAGATAAGCCCTGGGGCTATACGGAACGCTCAAAATATAGGATTCGTCGTCGTTGATAGCGGCGGACCGGACGGTATTGACAAATTGCAGACCGGGCGCCTCGGGCGCCGTCTGCATGACCGGCGGCGTTGATCCTGCCGGCAATCCCGCTCCAAAAGTCAAAAGAAAAGAATTGTCGTTGAGGTTCAGTCCGCTGGGTCCGGCGCCGTAAGCGTTGCCGACGTCTTCGATCAGCCAGGTCCGGACAGCAGTGGCGGCTTCAAAAATCGTTCCGTCGCCCACGACGGCGCCGTTGATCTTTTTAATTCCCGCCTGCCGGATGGCGCTGCAAAAAGTATCCAACACCTGCGGTAGCCGAAGCACGCTGTCCATATCGGGGCTGCCGAGCGTGGGATCGCCATATCCTTTGATATAAAGGTTGCCGTCGAGGGTTCCGTCGGTTTGTAGGGTTCCGTCGTAGGCCAGTTCCGTCCGGTAGGTATAATTTTCGCCCAGGACGCCCAGCGCCGCGCCCGTCGTCAGTATCTTCAAGTTAGAGGCCGGGACCAAAC
The DNA here is from genome assembly GCA_038230555.1 of Chitinophagales bacterium. Classification (GTDB taxonomy): domain Bacteria; phylum Bacteroidota; class Bacteroidia; order Chitinophagales; family Saprospiraceae; genus JAAFJT01. The sequence goes on along the minus strand of JBBRMZ010000015.1, from coordinate 15,758 downwards.
TCGTTTGGGCGGCCCGGGCGGCAATCAGCGCGCCCGTTTCGACGTCCATTACCGCCACGCCCAACTGGCCGTGCAACAGAACGGAATCAGTCGCCAGCCGAACAATGGCGTCGTCGACGGCGGCAGCCGGGGTAATATTCCGCAAAATTTGCGCTTTGACCGTAAAGGACAAACCGAAGGCGGCGAAAAACCATATAAGGATTTGAATCATCTTCATGTACGGCAGATAGAAAAGAATAAATTGGAAAGATAAAAATATTTATTTAAAAAAAATAAGAGGGAATTATTTTTTTTAACGGCAGTCAAATTTTTCATTTTATTCAATTTAACGATCCAATTTTTTGACGTTACAATAAGGATCATAGTGCGACAATATTTACCTCCGCCGTCAACCGAATACCAAAAGACGCCTCTACGTCGGCTATAATCAGTTCTGCGAGTTGTAGGATTTCCCGACCTTTTGCACCGCCGTAATTGACCAGCACGAGCGCTTGTTTTTCATGACAGCCGACTGCGCCTATCCGGCGGCCTTTCCAGCCGCAGCGCTCGATCAGCCAGCCCGCCGGCGCTTTAATTTTTCCGTCGGGCGCCTCGTAGCCGGGCAGGCTGGGGAATTGCAATTTTAATGTTTTAAACTGCGCGGCGGAAATTTCCGGGTTTTTAAAAAAACTTCCCGCGTTGCCAATCAGCGCGGGATCGGGCAATTTGGAGCGGCGGATCTGAACTACCGCGGCTGCAACGTCGACAATATTGGGACGCGCGACGCCGCGTTCGGTCAGTGTTTTTTGGAGATCGCCGTAACGGATATTGACGGACGGATTTTTTTGTAGTTCCAGAACGACGCCCGTTATCATCCAGCGGCCTTTATAACCGGCGCTTTTAAAAATGCTGTCGCGATAACTGAATTGGCAATCCGCCCGCGAAAAGGTTTTTAATTGGAGGGTTTGCAGGTCGAGCGCTTCCAGCGACACAAAAACGTCTTTGAGTTCCGCTCCGTACGCGCCTATGTTTTGGAGGGGGGCCGCGCCGACCGACCCGGGGATGAGCGACAAATTTTCTATTCCTCCCCAGTCGCGCGCGACCGCAAACTCAACAGCTTCGTGCCAGGCGACGCCGCCGCCGAATTTTATTTTCACCGTCTCCTGACCGGCGAACTCGGACGCGCCGGGAAAATCGTCCGGCAGAATCTCAATACCCTGTATATTGTTTTTGACGAACAGCCATGGATAACATTCTTCCGTAAATAAAATATTACTACCGCCGCCCAGTATAAAAACAGGCTGTCGGTTCTTTTCCAAAACCTGTTGTAAATAGGCAACGTCGGCAGCTATGGCAAAAGCGGCCGCCGTGGCGTCGATCCCGAACGTATTAAAAGTGAGGAGCGATATGTTGGTTTGCACGTTCAATGCGAAAAAGGGAGGAGTTGTAAGTTTGAGTTTAAACAATAACGCAGCTGCTTATTTTCCCTGCGTAAAATGTTTCAGCATAATGATCTCCTGCTCCGTTAGCGCGCGGTAAAAACCGCGGGGCAGGTCTTTTTTAGTGAGACCGGCATAATAGACCCGGTCGAGGCGTTCTACTTCGTAATTCAGTTTTTCAAAAATGCGGCGGATGACTCGGTTCTTGCCGATGTGAATTTCGATCATCACTTCCTGTTTGGCGCCGTTGGCGACGGGGTTGATGGAATCGACCGTCGCTATCCCGTCTTCCAGTTCGAGGCCCTGCCGGACTTTTTCGGCGTCTTCCGGCGCGAAGGGCCGGTTTAGAACGGCGTGGTAGAATTTTTTGACCTTGTGGCTGGGGTGCGACAATTTTTGAGCGAGTTCGCCGTCGTTGGTAAGCAGAAGTAATCCCGTCGTTTCGCGGTCCAGGCGTCCGACGGGGTAGATCCGGGCTTTGACGGTTTTGCCGACAATATCCATGACCGTTTTTCGGTCTTTTTCGTCGCTAACGGTAGTGATGACGCCTTTTGGCTTGTTCATCAGGATATATACTTTCTCTTCGACCGGCTGCACGGTTTTGCCCCGAAAGGTCACTACGTCGGCAGGCTGCACGTGGTGACCGATTTCGTTCACCACGACGCCGTTGACGGCCACCAAACCTTCTTTGATCAGTTCCGCCGCCGCGCGGCGGGAGGCAATTCCGCAATGGGCAATGTATTTGTTGAGGCGCATTTCCTCCTCTGCGACGGGCGTCTCTACAACCGGTTTTTGAGATTTTTTATGGCCTAAGATTTTCCGGTCGCCAAAAGCGGCGCTCCTTTTCCGGTCGGGCGCCGGCTTGCCGGAGCGGTCTGCGGGTTTACGTCGCTTGAAATCAGCGGAGGCCGTTGGTTTGCGCGGTATTTTTTTCATGGACTCAATCCCTTTTCAGAATGCGTAAAACGCCGGCATTGACAACGGCGTTCGTTTGAAGCCGCAAAGGTAATCATTTGCGCGGAGCGGCGGTAGGGCGATTTTGACGGACAGAACGGGGGCCCTGGAAGGGACTAAAAAAGCGCGGCGGGCTCAATATGAGCCGGCCGCGCCGGTGTATCTCTAAAGAGCAAGAATATTATTTCTCTTTCTCGTCTTCTTTCTCGTCTTCCTCATCTTCATCCTCGTCGTCGTCATCATCGTCAAAATCCTCATCGTCGTCATCGTCTTCATCATCCTCATCGTCCTCCTCGTCTTCATCATCCTCGTCTTCATCATCCTCGTCTTCATCATCCTCGTCTTCATCATCCTCGTCTTCATCATCCTCGTCTTCATCATCCTCGTCCTCGTCGCCTTCATCATCTTTCTCATCTTTGTCTACAGCGTCGTCGGCAAATTCGTCTTCGCCTTCCATTTTTCCGGTTTCCCAGTCTTCTTCGTCTTCTACGTCGACGGCGTTTTCATCCTCATCCTCGTTCGTCATGGCGATAAAAGCAAGGACTTCGTCTGCCCATTTCCATTTTTCGTTTTGTTTTGCCGGCGCGAGGGTCGGAACTAAAGTCGTTGAGCTCATTATCCAGGTATTTAAAAGTTGAATATTCTATTTCTTATATAAGAAGCAAAAGAAGGGACAAAATTAAGGTTAAATCATGTTTCAATGTTAACTTAACGTTAAGTTTCCCAAATTTATTTATTTTTCCTGCCGGCGATAATGGTCTTTGCGCTGCTCGCTTTCTTTATCCATTTTAGCCGCCTGTTTGATCTTGCGCCAGTCGAAATCGCGTCCATATTTTTTCATTGCTTTTTTAGGGTCGAAGATCCGGTCGTCGGTTTGCTCCCATTCGTAAGGCGATAAATCCGGCGTTCCGGTAAAAAAATCGTCGAGAATGGAAGCGGAGGCGTCGAACTGATTGACGGGCGGAACGCCGAGGATGGCGTACATAGTTTTCAGGACAGACCCAAAATTAGCGTGCCGATGCGAGACGTAACCTTTTTTAACATACGGTCCCGCCATCATCAGGATCGACCGGTGCGCGTCGACGTGGTCGACGCCGCCCTGCGGGTCGTCCTCAGTGACGACCACCAGCATATTCTTCCAGTATTTCGTTTTGGAGAGAAAAGAAATGATCCGCCCCAGCGCCAGGTCGTTGTCGGTCATAAATGAGGCGCGCATAGGATAACCGTCTTCGGGCCGGACGTCTGAACCGTGGTCGTTTGGGAGCTGCATCCCGATGAAATCGGGCATGGTTTCCTTGCCGTTGATCCACTTGCCGGTAAATTCTTTTTCAAACTGCTCCACGCGAAACTGGTCCGGGATATTGGTGTTGAACCCCGCGTAATTGTGCGAGGTCCGGTCAAGCAGGATTTTTTGCAGCGGATAAACGACGGGGTTGGCGGAGCCAAACAAGGTATCGTTCCATGCCTCGTAAGCGTCGGCGAACTCGTTGGACTCGCCGAAATTATAAAAGGTTTTGCCGCGCCGGGCCATGTTTTCCCACATGCCGCCGATCTCGTTATAATCTTCGGGGTCGACGCCGCCCGTCGTTTTCGGGAACCTGCGACCGGGAGCTTTAGAAAAAAGCCGTTCCGATCCTTCGGCGGCCGAGTTGGCTTCCACGTATTCATTGACCATCTGGCCCGTCATCCAATGATGGCCATGAATGGAAGCGTCGGAATCGCAGTAAAAATTATCCGAAAAAGCCCAGCGGCGGGCCAGTTTATAGTGGTTGGGCGTGACGTTTCCAATAAAAGAATCTTTTCCGGGCCGGACGATCATGAACGACCGCTCGGCGAACCGCGCGAGCGAGGAATCCACAACGGCGTTTTTCATTTGCCCCAATACCTCGTCGAACGTACGATTTTCTTTGGTGATATAAAAAACGTGTTTGATCGGGCTTTTGCGGACGTTGAACGCGGGCGGGCAGGGGTTTTTGCCGTCGTCTGTTACCTCAATTTCACGGAAAGTGTTTTGTAAAACCTGCCGCGTCCAGACCCTGAGGGTATCTTCCGAAGGAACATTAACCAGTTGAACGGTTCCCAGTTGAATGTCGCCAATGTAAGTTCCCTGGGGTGGTTTCACGAATCCTTTGCCGCCGTTCGGCCCGGCGCCAAAGCCGCGCGCGGACAAAATAATAAGTTTATGGTCGGCGTCCGTCAGCGCGACACGGGTTGGCCCCCAGCCGGTCGGAATATATCCTTTTACTTTTCTTTTTTCAACGTCGATCACTGCGACCGCGTTCAGACCCAGGCAGGCGGCGTAGAGCGTTTTCCCGTCTTTGCTTAGCGCCACTCCGAATGGCATAAGTCCGCGAAAAGCGTCCAGCCGCTTATCGAACTTCAAAGGAATTTCCCCAGCGATCTTCTTTTTCTTATAGTCGATGATGGAAATCAGGTCGTTGCTCGCGTTGGCGACGTAGGCAAACTGCTCGCCGACGGCAACGGAGTTAGGGCTTGCTCCGCCGACGATCTCGACGCCCTCGATCTTTTCACCGATTTGAAAACCTGTTTTAAACCTGCCGGCGACTGCGTTTTTCTCCAGATCAATCGTCCAGACGCTCATAGCCTCGTCGGCCAGGGCGGAGCCGAGACCCGGTATTCTTTTGCCGTCGGGCAGGGTGACGCCCTCTTGGGCTTCTTTGGACGGAATACCGTAGGCCGGAAATTTTAGCATCTGCGAGTCCTTGTTGGTAGGCGTGACGCCCGGCGCCAGCGGATAATTATAGAGACCGACGTTGGCTACGAACGCCGTTTTTTTATCCGGCGACAGCGTAATCCCGAACGGTATGCGCCCGACAGGAACGGAAGCCGTGATTTTACGCGTCGCCAGGTCAATGCGGACCATCCGGTTATTGCCGCGATCCAGTACAAAAAGTTCGTTGCGGCTAGCGTCAATGGCGAGGTCGGAAGTAAAAGAATCCATGTAGTCAACTCCGTTGAACGGACCGTCGAGCCGGATGGTTGCGGTTTTTTGCATTGCGCGGGCGTCAAAAATGACGACCGTGCCGCTGTCGCCGCCGCTCAGGTAAGCGGTCTGGTTGTCGGCGGCAAAAGCAACCCCCAGGAAAGGCGTATTGTCGACATCCGCATTCTTCTGACCGTAACCGGGGATGCGGACGGCCTTTCCCGGATCGCGCGGGTCGAGGAGGGTCAGGACGCCCGAATGATGCAGAATGAGCGCTTTGCTTTCATCGGGCGACACGGCCAAACCGAACGGCGCGCGGGTAATCCGAACGGTTTGTCCGACGGGCCGAACCAGCCGCCCACTGGGCAAAACGGAGTAACCGGCCGTGTCGATCCGGCAATAGCGATCGCCGGCCGGGCTTTGCAGGACGTTGATTTTTTTTTGCGCCCGTGCAAATGGAAGCGCTATGCAAAGGGCGAAAAGCGTTATATAAATGATTTTCATGGCTATGCTTAATTTGAGCGAACAAGTTAAGCAGCCGATCCATGCGCGGCGCTAAAAAAGAGATTAAGTATTTATGAAGAAAAAGGAACCCGATAAACTGAAATGAGCGGAACAAAGCGCTTCAAACTCAAAACTAGCCGCTCCCGCCTGACTCCGCGCGCCCTTTAATTTCTGCTTTTAAAAAAAACCCTTATATTTGCCATATTCGGGCAAAGGCATTTTGAAATGCAAAATCAACGGGAAAATTCAATATATTCAGATTGCCAGCTGGAAAGAAATTTGGCCGCCGTAATAAGCCGTTAGCTATTAGCCATGCGAAAAATCTCCGCCGACCTTCTTTTTCCCATTTCTTCGCCGCCCGTAGCTAATGGCGTCGTCATTTTCAACGATTATGGCCGCATCCTTGCTGTCGAACCCCGCGACCGGCACGACCCCTCGACGCTCGAAATTCATCGCGGCGCGCTGACGCCCGGCTTCGTCAACACCCATTGTCACCTCGAATTGTCGCATCTGAAAGGAAAAGTACCGACCGGGACCTCGCTCATTCCGTTCATTACCAGCGTCGTCCGCAACCGCGCCGCTTCGGCAGAAGTAATCCAGGACGCCATTGCGCATGCCGAAGCGGAAATGATCGCGGGGGGGGTTGTTGCCGTCGGCGATATCAGCAACGTAACGGATACGTTCTCCCAAAAAAAGAAAGGGAACCTACGTTACTATACGTTTGTCGAAATGTTTGATTTCCTACAGGAAAACAATGCGGAAGCAGCCTTCGCGCAGTATGACGCCGTTTTTCAGCAGGCGCCTTTCGGGAATGGAAACACCAGAAGCCGCTGCCCCCACGCGCCGTACAGCGTTTCCAAAAATCTTTTCGCCCGCATCAAAGCCGCCAACCCGGCGGCAGACGCGACGGTTAGCATCCACAACCAGGAAACCCAGCCGGAAACGGACCTGTTTCTGCAAAAATCCGGCGCATTTGTTGATTTCTATAAAGGATTCGGCGTTTCGCTCGACGCTTTTGAAGCTATGGGGCGGACTTCTATCTACTATGCGCTGGCGTTTATGAATCCAAAAGTCCGGACGCTATTTGTGCATAATACGCTGACTTCCGCCGCCGATCTTGCCGCCGCTCAAGCCTGGAGCGACCGCGTTTATTGGGCAACCTGCCCCAATGCAAATTTGTATATCGAAAACCGCCTGCCCAATTACCAGCTTTTTATGGACGCCTGCGCCCGCCTGACCATCGGGACGGACAGCCTGACCTCCAACTGGAGCCTGTCGATCCTCGACGAAATGAAAACCATTCAGAAATATCAATCCTACGTTCCTTTTGAAACCGTTTTGCGGTGGGCTACTCTGAACGGCGCCGAAGCGTTGGGTATGGAAAAGGAGTTAGGCAGTTTAGAACCCGGCAAAACGCCGGGGGTGAATTTGTTGACGTTAGATTTGGGCGGGCGATTGACAGAGCAATCGACGGTGCAGAAAATTATATAATTCTGCTGAACGTTTTGGCGCAGGTATTCAATTTCAACTTTGAACCATGATAAATACGCCGTTTTTGAATTACCTTTTACTTTGACCTTCTCCCAAACCGGGTACATTCTGAGGGCGAGGTTAGACCTGACTCATACCTGACTCATACCTGACTTATATAGGGCTTATATGTGCCTTATATGTGACTCAAGGGGTTTTAGAATAAAGGGTGATTATTAGGACAAACGGACGTCCGGGTCGGGATTTAGGTGATGAAAGGGTTTATGCTCCCGATGTATTCGCTTCTGATTTTCGGGTCTATCGTCCTCAAGCCCTTTTTAATTTTTTCAACCTATTGATTCGCATTAGCAGGAAATTTTTTATCGACATTGAATTCTTTTTCAAAGATCATTTTAAAATGTCTCATCCGCCGATCTTAATACCCAATAAAAAATCCCTCCCAGCCGCGGCGCGGGAACTGCTGGTCCGCGCGGGCGCCCGCAAAAAGATTTTTCTGTACGGCGACATGGGCGCCGGGAAAACTTCGCTCGTCAAAGCCCTTTGCGCGGAGTTGGGCGTTAAAGACGTCGTCCACAGTCCGACCTTTTCGCTCGTCAACGAATACGCTTACCTGGACGGCGTACGACAACCCCACCTCGTCCGGCATCTCGACCTTTACAGGCTAAAAACGGTCGCAGAAGCGCTTGATATTGGCGTCGAAGATTTCCTCTACGACGACGCCTGGTGTTTTGTGGAATGGCCGCAACTACTCGAAACGGCGGCTCCGCCTGATGTTTTGAAAATTCAACTGGAAATAAGTTCCAAATCTGCCCGAATCATTGTATTTTTGTAACCCCGCGCGTCGTCCGTCTTCCGGCGACCGTTTTTTTACGCAAAAAATCCGGCAGCCGTATGTTTGAACAGATCGCCAAAAACCCAATTTACCAGGATCGCCCGGAAGCGCGCTACGTCGCCCACAAAGACGGGCGCGTGTTCATTGGCGTTCCGAAAGAAACGACCCTCCAGGAAAACCGCGTCGCCCTCGTCCCTTCGTCCGTTGCCACGCTCACCGCGCGGGGTCACCGCGTAATCCTGGAAACAGGCGCGGGCGACAGAGCGCATTATACCGATCACGAATTTTCGGAAGCGGGCGCCGAAATCTCTTATAACGCTGAAGAAGTATTCCAAGCTGACATTATTTTGAAAGTCGCCCCGCCCACGCTGGACGAGATTGATTATCTGCGGCCCAATAAAGCGATCATTTCGCCGCTTCAGGCGCCCATCATCACGGAAGAATACATCAATAAGCTCCGCCAAAAGCGCGCGCTGGCGTTTGCGATGGAATACATTAAAGACGAAAATAATTCTTTCCCTATCGTCCGCATCATGAGCGAGATCGCCGGTCTGAGCGCCATGCTGACGGCGGCAGAGTTGCTCAGTAACGCGCGCAACGGGATCGGCGTGTTGCTCGGCAGTATTTCAGGCGTGCCGCCCGCCCGCGTTGTCATCCTGGGGGCCGGGGTAGTAGCGGAGTTTGCCACCCGTACGGCTATCGGGCTGGGCGCGGAAGTACGCATTTTCGACAATAATATTTATAAGCTTATGCGTCTGCAAAACCAGGTCGGCAGACAACTATATACTTCGTCCATCAACCCTTTTGTCTTGCAACAGGAGTTGGCGCACGCCGACGTTTGCATTGGCGCCATCCACTCCGGCGACGGCGTGGCGCCTATCATTGTCTCGGAAGAAATGGTGGCGGGAATGAAAGAAGGTTCTGTGGTCATCGACGTCAGCATCGACCAGGGCGGTTGTTTTGAAACTTCGCGCGTGACCAACCACGATGCGCCTACGTTTATCAAACACGGCGTCATCCATTATTGCGTGCCGAACATCGCTTCCCGCGTGTCGCGGACTGCCTCCAACGCGATCAGCAACATCCTGACTCCTCTCCTTTTGCAGTGCGAACAACACGGCGGTTTTGAACGGCTGCTGCAATCCAGCCCCGGATTGCTGCACGGCATTTACGTATACAAAGGATGCGTAACCAATAAATACCTGAGCGAAAGATTTAATATACGGTACACTAATATCGACCTTTTGATGGCGTCTAATATTTAATAAGCCGTCAGCTATTAGCTGACGGCCTCGACCGATAGGTTATGTAAAACAGCATTTTTAATTTAGGCTTTTACCAGACTTTTCAGATATAACCGGAATATTTTTATAACCCATTTCTTTTAAAACCAATATGCTATGCAAAAAACTATCTTTCACCTTGTTAGCCGCCGCTTTTTTCTATTTTCCTTTTCGCTAACGTCTGCGGGTCATTTTTTGGCGCTAAATTGTATATCTATATACTATTCTTCCGTAGATTTCCGCTCTAACCTCCGGAGCATGGGAGTTTATGAACCTGCTTTAAGGCAGTCCTCCTGTTTTTCGTAAGCGGCAGAGGGGCTTGTTTTTGGATATGTACGTCGTCGCGCAATAAATAATAACGAATCATACATTTTTTAATCCCAACTTATCAGCTATTACTATGGCTACACTAAAGAAAATTATATTGGTAGAGGACAACCTTGCGGACGTCGAACTGGTAAAAATCTCTATCCGCGAATTTACCGAACGCATTGAGTTATTACACGTAGGCGACGGACAGGAACTACTTACTTTTTTGCAGGGCCGTCCGCTGAACGAGATTGGCGTCATTCTGCTCGACCTGAATATGCCGCGCATCAGCGGTTTTGACGTTTTGCGCTACCTGCAAAGCGATCCGGCCCTAAAGAAAATTCCCGTCGTCATGTTCACCACGTCCAGCAGCGCCTCCGATATCGCCAAATGTTACGACCTGGGCGCTAAAGCCTTTGTCTGCAAACCGCTTGATATTTTTGATTTTAACCATTGCATCCATTCTATCGTCGATTTTTGGGCGCGGGTAAATATGACTGCCTTGTATAATTGATAAAGCGCTAACAATTAAACAGGAATATGAAGAAGAACAAAGCTCAAAGTAATATAACGACTTTGGAGGAACATCTTGAAGAACAATACGGACCTATTGGATCCGCCAAAAGCGACGAATTTCAGCGCGGGTATGAAGCATTTAAAATGGGCGTCATGTTAAAAGAAGCCCGTATAAAACAAGGCCTTACACAGGAACAGGTAGCCGCTAAAATTGGCGTCAATAAATCAGCCATTTCGAAAGTTGAAAATGATATTAAGGATGTGCGGCTTTCGACGCTGCACCGAATCATTGAAGCGCTAGGCGGACGTATTAACTTTTATTTTCCTGCCGCCTGAGTTTTTGTAGTATATAGAGCAAATAAAAACGCCGCAATGAGTTAGTTCAAAGCGGCGCTTTTTAATTCTCAAAAACGCTCTAATTTTATATCTCTCAACGAATAATGATATTTTATCATTCACTCCTCTTTTTTCGGCTCTTTTCCGCCCATCAGATAATCTTTATACTCCCGCAATTTGTCCCATTCCCCGTTCGACGCCAGGTCGGCCTGAGCGGGCCAAGTTCCGGGATCATGCATGACGAAGCGAGCTCCTCCCTGGCTAAGGATTTCGCGCAACAGCTGCGTGGACGTCGACGATAATTGTTTGAAGGTAAAAATTCCGGCGTTGTGCAGTAGTTCCTCAATTTTTGGACCTATGCCTTCCACAATTTTCAGGTCGTCGCGGCGGCCGGCGTCTGCCGCTTCCGTCCGCATGCGTTCGCATTCCGCCAGATTGATCGCCACGGTTGAATACCGTTTGGACCATTCGTCGATGATTGTCTGCCGTCCTTCAATTTCCTGGGCAGTTTTACTATGCAAAGCGTCCATTTCCTGAAGCGCCGTCGTATGATCCTGATTTAAACGGTCGAGTTCAATTTGCAATTGGTCGTGCGCGGTATTCAACTGATCATATTTTTGTTCCCAATCCGCCGCCTGGGCGGCTAATTTCTGTTCGGCCGCCATGCGCGCTTCGTCAGCCTCCTGACGGGCAGCTTCGAGATCGCTGATCTCTACGTGTAGTTCTTTATTGGTGCGGCCTGCCTCGGCGTATTGCACCTGGAGTTTCGCGAGCGCCTCGTTTTGGGCGCGCTGCGCTTCATTGAAACCGTCTGCTTGCGTCGAATAGACCAGATTTAAATCCTGATGTTTTTGCTGTAGATCGTTGTAATTTTTTGTCCAGTCGGAAATTTGCTGGTTCCACCCTTTTTGGTTTTCTTCAGCCTGGTTAGCGTGAGCGCGATGTTCGGCTTCAAGAGCGTCGTAGCGGCTTTGCAAATCGTTGAAATGATTCATCAGCGCGTCGTAATCGGCACGATGGGTTGTGCGGGCAATTTCCATATCGTTGGCGTAAGCCGCATGTTCATTTTGCATTGCCTGAATTTTTTCGCCGGCCAGGCGGTGCGCGTCCTGCAGATCCGCCAATTGTTCATGGATTTGGCGATGGTCGTCGAGGAGCTGGTTGTGCCGGCCGGTCAGGTTTTCATGCGCGAGTTGGAGCGTTTCATGGTCGGCGTCCCTTAATTGCTGTTGGCGGTTCATCATTTCTTTCAAACCGTTGTAGCGTCCCTCCAGATCGGCATATTCTGCCTGGGCGCGTACGAGGCGCGCTTCCGTGTCTGCTTTGTAATTAGCAAAAGCCTGGAGGTCGTCATTTTTTTCACGCGTCAGGTCGTCGATGTGGACGGTATAAGAGCGGGCGTCCGTATCGGCGCGTTCATTGGCGGACTTTATGGCGCCGTAATCGTTGTGGAGCGCGGCGATGCGTTCGGCGTTTTCTTTACGGGTGGCTGCCAGCGCTTCTTCAAGGTTCAGGATCTGTCCTTTCGCGAGCCGGTAATCGTCGTAGATCGTCTGGCGCTTTTCATCCCAATTGGCCTGCTCCGCTTTTAACCGGTCGATTTCCGCCGTCGTTTCTGCAAGCCGGCGTTCCACGTCAGCACGCTCGGCGGTCCATTCGCCGACCAAACCTTCAAAACCACGCACAGTTGCGTCCGTTTTTGTTTTATGATCGTCGAAATCCGCGACTACGGCGTTGTGGCGGTTGCCCAGCGCGTCGAGATCTGCAACTGCGCCGTTATATTTTGCAGTCAGCGAATTATGTCCAGCCAGCGCGACGTCGTGCTGATGGGTCAGGTCGTTATGTTTGCCAAAAAGGATATGATATTTTTCTTCCCAATCTTTCCCGGCTGCTTCCGCCGCGTCGGTTTTGATCTGTAGCGCCGCGCGACTTTTGAATAAGGCTGCATGTTCTCCGTTCAATTTGTTGAAGGCGGCGTCTTTTTGCTCCAGTTCAGCCTCCAGTTCGGCTATGCGGGAGCCGCCGATCATTTTGCCGATCCAGTACCCGATGAGCGCCGAACCAAGACCGATAAGAAAAGGTAGAAGATTACAAAGGGTCATAGGGAATGATGAATGATGAATGATGAATGATTTTAATATTCGCTCCTGGCGCTACCGCACCGTGATAACCACGCGCCGGTTTTTTGCTTTGCCTTCAGCGCTTGCGTTGGTCGCGATCGGATGATTTTGGCCTTTGCCGTCTACGGATACCTGCGCCGCAGAAATCCCGTTTTTGGATAAATAATCCCGGACGAATTCAGCGCGTTCGCGGCTGAGGGTTATATTTTCAGACCGTCTTCCCACATTGTCGGTATGCCCGACCGCTTCAACGCCCGATCCCGGCTTATGATCTAAATAATAGATCAGGTCGGACATATTTTCCCGTTGTTCGCTTGTGAAGTCGATCGCATGTTGATTGGGCGCAAAATACAGCACGAACGGATGGTCGCGCAGTTTTTTTTCAACTGCAGTCAATTTATCCGCCGTCGGCTGATCGTCGGCTTTGGTCGTTTCGCTAAAAGAAAAAGCGATCCCGCCAATTAGAGAATCGCCGGGAAAAGTCAGCGACGGACTGTTCAGCGAATTGGTCGATATTTGCGAAGCGGGCACGCCCGCCGCCGTAAAAACATTTTTAACATTGTTCGCCCTGGCCAGCCCCAGATTGGACAGCGCGCCGGTATTGGTTTCGTCGGGGCTATATAAACCCGTAATTTGCAGCGTCCGGTTCGGGTACGATTTTAAGTAATCCGCAGTTTGAACAGCCGCGTTTTTTACCTCGTCGGCCAAAGGCGCGCGCGCTTCAAAACCCGATTTATCAAACACGAAATTCCGGTCTTTAGCGGTTGCGCTGAACGCCGCCCCGTCGGTAATAGTCAGCGACGTTGTTTGTCCAGCAGCAGGCGTTTCAATAATTGCCGGAGCGTCGCAAGGGCAGTAAATATGTTTCACGTAGTAGCCCGCGCCGATCCAAACAGCCAACATCAGGAGAGGCGCCCACAGGGAAGTCTTCATAAGCGATTCAAATAGAAGGGTAACGAGTAATATCGAAGCAAATATAAAAGATAATGCGGACAGTATGCGATATGTATCCCTAACAAAATAATATTTTTCTCTCCCCGCACCGCTTCAAGCCTTGTTTAGGCGATACCGGGCATGTTTGATACCAAGCATATTAATAAAGCAAATCGGCGCACACTAAAAACCCGGACGGCTTAAAGCAAATAAAAAAGCAGCCACCCCTGTGAGAGTGGCCGCTATTATATAGAATAGGAGTATATCAAAAAATTCCAGCAATTTTACCGGCGCTCTTCTTTTTTCCGCTCTACTTCCTTAGCCGGCTCTTTGCGCACAGGCGGCGTTTCCACGCGGGGCTGCTGACGTTGCGGCGCGATTTCACGCTGGCGCTGATCGTTGACCCGCTGGCTTCTATCCGGATTATTTGGAACGCGGTTAGGCTCGGTCGATTGACTGCGTTGCGGTTGGTTCCGGTCGTATTGATACCTGTCGCGGTTTGTCGGGACTGTATTTTGCGGCGCCCTGTTTGCCGGAACGTCGTTGACGCGGTTACGGTAAGCCGGATCGGCCCTTTGCGGCGTTGGCGTAACCGGAACATTATTGACTCGGTTGCGGTAAGCCGGATCGGCGCTTTGCGGCGTTGGTGTAACCGGAACATTATTGACTCGGTTTCGGTTTGCAGGATCCGCATTTTGCGGCGCCGTATTCGACGGATAGCCGTACGCGCGGTTGCGAGCGTTGGGGTCGGTAGTTTGCGTCGGCGTGTTCAATGGAACATTGTTCACGCGGTTGCGGTATGCCGGATCGGTCGTTTGCGGCGCACGATTAGCCGGATAGTTGTTATTGCGATTAACCGGATTTGTATTTATAACGTTTGTGTTCGAATTATTGATCTGGACGTTATTATTGTTTCGAACATTACTTCTTGCGCTAAAAACCATAGGCGCATTTTGCGGAGCGGGGCGCGACGGAGTATTTGGCGTTAACCGGCGATCCTGCGCAACGGGCTGTAAATTATTTACGCGCACTACGGAAGCCGGCACCTGACGTTGCGTGTTAGCGGACGGATCAGCTACCCGCGGACGATAAATTTGAACGGTATTATTATTAACCACAGTCGCTCCGCTTCTTGGACTTTCCACGAGGTTGACCGTTTGAATCCGGGCGCCCGTAGCAGTCTGCACATGGTCTAATCTGGGACCGGCCACATAGGCGCGGTTATTAATTACGGTCGTATTATTAGAGTTATTATTGTTGGTAATATAATTATTAACGATGGTCGTATTGTTGATGATCGTCGTGTTGCGATGGCGATCTTCATAATACTCTGATACCCGAGGGCTATTGATATAATGCGAAGGCACAAAAACATAATGATCAGCCGGGCAGGAATAACCGGAACCAAAAGCTAAAGAAACGTTCACGCCCACCTGAGGACCAAGGGGAGCCCAACCATAATAAGCATTGCTTTGTCTCCAGGAAACCCAGGCCGGTCCCCATACGTTGCCGGGCGTCCACAACCAGCCGTAGGAAGCGTCGTAAGCCCACCGGCCATAATGGAACGGCGCCCATCCCCAATTATAATTAGAAGCCCAGGTCCAGCCGTAGCGCGTATAGACCCAGTGGCCGTTAGTGCCATAAGGATGAAAACCCGCCTCGACGTTGGGCGACCATACATATCCGTAACCGGGATAATCAACCCAGCGGCCGTAAGGAGTCAGTTCGTCGTAAAAAGTTTGGTAGGAAGCGACCGGACGGTCAGGCGCATAGGACATATCTTCGTCTGGATTTGTATTATTGACGTTCTCGGAAGACGTCAAACCCTCATTGGTTGGCGCGGGCGCGTAGCCGTCATTTGAAGGAGCGGGCGTGATTTCCTCGTTATAAACCGGGTCAGCCGATCTTGTCTGCGTAACGATCGCCTGCTCCGAGGAACGTTGTGAAGAACAGGCAATGGCGGAAGCGACGACGCATATAGCCAAAAATGCTCTTATGCTTAAAAAACTCGTTTTCATAATATTCAGATTAATAAGCTGTGCAAAAATCATTATTCGTTAGCGGGGATAAATCTCTGGGAGTTTACGATATATAGACGCTGAAAAACCATAAAGTTTA
>JBBRMZ010000014.1:0-37407 GCA_038230555.1 Chitinophagales bacterium | reverse complement strand
GCCCGGCTTCCGTCAACGGCGTGGTCGGTATTAAACCGACGGTAGGCTTGCTAAGCCGGACGGGGATCATCCCGATCTCTTTTACCCAGGATACCGCCGGACCACTGGCCCGCACAGTAACCGACGCGGCCATCTTGCTGGGCGCCATGACGGGCGTCGACGCTTCAGACGCCAAAAGCCGGGAAAGCGCAGGCCGTGCCGCCGCAGATTATACGCAATTCCTGATTCCCAACGGTCTAAAAGGCAAAAGGATCGGCGTGGAGAAAAAGAAATACGAGAACCAGTTTTTGAACGCGCTGCTGCAAAAAGCCCTGGACGCCCTGCGCGCGCAAGGCGCCGAAGTGGTGGAAATCGAATACCTCGATAAACTCAACGCTTCCGACGCTGCGGAAGGGGAGGTGCTGAATTATGAATTCAAACAGGGGATCAATCAATACCTGGCGACGCACAACGCCGCCCCAAAAACGTTGAAGGACCTGATCAATTTCAATAAAAAGAACGAGGATCAGGTCATGCCGACGTTTAAACAGGATATTTTTGACAAAAGCCAGGCGAAAGGGGATCTGAACAGCAAGGAATACATAGCCGCCTTACAAAAAAGCCATGAAGGAACGAAGCAAATGATTGACGCAGTTCTATTACAAAACAAGCTGGACGCCATTGCCGGACTAACGATGGGTCCGGCCTGCGCCATCGACGTTGTTTACGGCGACCGTTGGGGCGACGTATTTTTAACCTCGCCCGCCGCCAAAAGCGGTTATCCGCACATCAGCGTTCCGGCCGGTAAGGTCTACGATCTGCCGGTAGGATTGTCGTTTTTTAGCGGAGTATATCAGGAAGGCGCCCTGCTAACCATCGCTTTTGCTTATGAGCAGGCAACCAAACAACGTACAAAGCCTGAGTTCAAAAACAAATTGTAAAATCAACAAATGGTAAATGTTAAATTGTAAATGGTAAGCGACCGATAAAATTACCATACAACTAAAATTAATCACAGATGAAAAACCAAATTCTATTTTTATTTTTTGCAATTCTATGGGTCTCCATTGCCAACCTTCATGGTCAATCCGATGATTTTGGCGCGCTGAAATACCGGTTCATCGGTCCGGACGGGAACCGGGCGATCGCCATAGCGGGCGAGCCGGGCAATCCGCTGGTCGTCTACATTGGAGCTGCCTCCGGGGGAATATTTAAAACGGAGGACGGAGGGACGTCGTGGAACCCTATTTTTGATACGCTGGAAGTTTCGTCCGTCGGGTCGCTCGCGCTCGCGCAGTCGGACCCTAAACAGGTATGGGCGGGAACCGGAGAAACCTTTGTCATCCGTCCGGCGCATTCGCTTGGTATCGGTATTTTTAAGTCGAACGACGCGGGGCATAACTGGAAAAACATGGGGCTGGAGAAAACGGGGCGGATCGGCAGGGTAGCTGTGGATCCGAAAAACCCGGACGTGGTATATGCCTGCGCGATGGGGACGATGTACGAGACCAAATCGGAGAAGGGCGTCTTCCGAACCAAAAACGGCGGAAAGACGTGGGAGAAAGTGTTAGCGGGGAATGATCATACCGGAGCGATTGACCTGGCGATCGATCCGGCGGAGCCGAATATATTGTATGCCGCCTTATGGGAAGTCGAAGTTCATACGCAGGGATTAAACAGCGGAGGCGCCGGCGGGGGAATTTTCCGCTCTACAAACGGTGGCGATACCTGGGAACCGCTTTCGGCAAAAGGGCTGCCGGGCGGCGCTAAAAACCCGGTCGGAAAATGCGCGGTGGCGATCGCGCCAAGCGCACATAAGACCGTGTACGCGCTTTTTGAGGCGGCCGACCCGGCGTTGTACCGGTCAGACGACGGGGGCGAACATTGGAAATTGCAGTCGAACGACCATAGTATGGCTGAAAGGGCGCCTTATTATACCAGGATTGCGGTCGCGCCGGATAATGCGGAAGAAATTTTTTACACCTGCGTGAAGTTTGGGCATTCGACCGACGGTGGTAAAACCTGGAGTGCCAACCCCGGCTGGAATGCGGGCGGCGATCTGCACGACCTCTGGTTCGACCCGCTCAATCCGAACCGGTATATGACGGCGCACGATGGAGGCGCGAGCATCACGCTCAATAAAGGCAAAACTTTTCAGAAGGTCGTGTTGCCGATCGCCCAAATGTATCATGTCGCGGTCGACAATGAAATTCCTTATAACGTCTACGGCAATCGCCAGGACGGTTATTCTTATTCGGGGCCTTCCCAAAGCAGGAGCGGTCATATCGCTTTGGGCGCCTGGCATGCAGTCGGGGGCTGCGAGTCTGGCTTTGCGCGACCCGATCCGTTCGACGCAAACATCGTTTTTTCCGGTTGTTATGACGGCGGATTGTCGGTATACGACCGGCGGACTGGCATAGCGCGGGACGTCCGGGTATGGCCCGAAGCAGGATATGGTTGGAAACCGGCGGATATGACCTACCGGTGGCACTGGAATTTTCCGATCAGTTTCTCGCCGCATACGCCGCATCGCGTCTATGTGGGCAGCCAATATATTCATCAGTCGGACGACCTGGGTCAAAGCTGGAAAACCATCAGCCCCGATCTGACGACCAATGATAAAAGCCGGCAGCAAAGTTCCGGCGGTATTGCGACTGACAACCTGATGACATTTGACGGATGTACATTATTTTCCATCGAGGAGTCTCCGGTCAAAAAAGGCCTGATCTGGGCGGGGACTAACGACGGGCAGGTACAGATCACGCGCGACGGGGGACTGCGCTGGGAAAATGTAAGCAAAAATATTCCCGTTCCGCCCGGCGGAACCATTGCCAACATCGAACCTTCCCGCTTTGACGAAGCCGCGGCGTATATCAGCGTGGATCTGCACCAGACGGGCGATTTCGATCCCTATATTTTTAAAACGGCAGACTATGGGAAAAGTTGGAAACCGGTTGGCGCCGGTATACCGCATTCTATGCTGAGCTTTGTCCATGTGGTGAAGGAAGACCCTGCGCTAAAAAGTTTATTATATGCGGGAACAGATAATTCCCTCTACTTTTCCGTGAACGACGGCGCGACCTGGGCCCCGCTCCGCAATAATATGCCGCCTGCGCCGGTTTACTGGCTGGAAATTCAGAAGAACTTCGACGACCTCGTAGTCGCTACTTATGGAAGGGGCTTTTATATCCTCGACGATCTTTCGCCTTTGCGGGATTATGCCCGGACGCTTCAGTCCGGTCAGAACAGGTTGGCCACGCCGACTCTTTTGCCGGTTAGAAATGGTTATCGTTTTTTGAAGACGGAGGGTATTATTTCAACGGGTTCCAATTGCGACGGCGTCAATCCCTCTCCGGGCGTCCCCGTTAATTATTATTTGAAGGACACGCTTCTCAAACCGGCGAAGCTTTACGTTTTGAAGGACGGGAAGAAAATCCGTACGATTAAAAATGCAGATAATACTCGGGGTCTTCACCGCGTTTGGTGGGACCTGCGCTATGACGCGCCGGAGAAACCTGTACTCAGGGCTCCGCCGCCCGGCAAACCCTGGGCGATGAACGAGAAAGACAGCATCCGCCCGCTGGTCGTCTGGGACCTCGACGTCCAACCCGGAGAAACGGGACCCGTCGCCGCGCCGGGTATGTACGCGGCTGTCATGGAAGCGGACGGCGTGCGGCAAACGCAAACCTTTGAAATCCTGAAAGACCCTTTATCCGGCGCGACGCCGGCAGAAATAGAAGAACAGGTCGATTTCCGGTTGAAGATCAGGGAGGCGTTACAACAAACTGCCGAAACGATCAACCGCATCGAAAAATACCGCCAAAACATTCGGCTTATGACGAAGCAAATCGATAATAAAAAAATAACGGAACAAACTGCCGCTTTAGAGCGGGAGGCTGAAGGAATTTCGGAGACATTATACGACGTCCATTTAACGGGCGCAAGGGAAGACGCTTTCCGGAACCCGGTACAGATTTATGAACGCTTGGCGGCGCTGGGAGCTGAAGCCGGTAAAAGTGGAGATTTTAAACCGACCAACCAGCAACGGGAAGTTTTTGACTTACTGAAAACCAGGCTGGCAGCGGTAGCGACCCGGTATGCGGTTTGGGGAAAAAGCGCGGCTAATATCTTACAATTAATGGACGGCGCGCGCCGGCAAAAGCCTTAATAGTAATCGTTATATAAATTTTCCCTGTCTGGATAGGGCTAAATTGATAGATGGCCCCTAAAATATAAAACCCGTCCATCCGGACGGGTTTTAGAAATATGAGTCAATAAGTTTTTCTGATAAAACAAAAATCATCAGACTGAAAATTCATAACTCATCACTTAAAAAGTAGCCCCGACAGGGATCGAACCTGTATCAAGAGTTCCGGAAACTCCCATACTATCCATTGTACTACGGAGCCGAACAGTTATCTATTCCGGTACAAAAGTAGCATAATATTTGAATATTCCATTAAAAATAAGCAAAAGTAAAGAACCGGTTTATTCGAACACCAACTGGCGGTGCAGAATCTCGGAAATATGCTGCATCATATAGCGGGTAGTAAACGCATTATCGCGGATAAACAGCCCTTGCTCGTCTTTGCTGATATTGGAAGTAAATTGGTGGCAAAGGTTGCAGGCTTTTTCCGGGATCAGGTCAAAAATCTCTTTTTCTTTAACGGTGATATAAGCTTTTTTCATTGTAGAAAATATGTTAACAGGCGTTTATTTTTATTGAAAAACAATAATATGCGCCTTCAAGTTCCAAATATAGCTATTAATACGTTCCGCAATGTAAATAAATATTTAATATTTCAAAAAAAATATTAAATATGAAAAACGAACGCTAAATATTGTTTTACCGGGGTTCGTAAACGGGGGAGGAGGCAATCCGTCGTAATTCCAGCTTTTGAATTGGCTGGTAAACGAGGGGAACCTGCTCGAGCACCACATCGCTTTTATCCAAACCAAAAGCTTTCTCATCGGACTGACTAAGGTTCTTTAATGCGAAATATGCGTTGAGTATCAATCCTTCCTGTAGAGCAAATTCATTTTCAACGGATAAGAATTTCTCAATGACCACAAATTTAAAGTCCGGCTCCGGGTTATACTTAGTGGAGCCGTCCGGTCGAATGTGCAGGTTTAATTCTTTTGCTTTGACCAGTTCGCTCACTATTTTCTTAAAATATAATTCGACGCGCGGCTGAACGCGAAAACCGATGTTCAGATCAATACGCATAATTTTATCGTCTACCAGTTCGGTCACGTCGTAATTCAGAGTATAAGGAGAATCGGTGCGGTTGATGTGAAGCAGCCAGTAAACGTCCGCCCGTTTGGGTTTTTTAGCGAAGATGGATTTGATGATCTTTTCTTCGACGCTCCACTTGTTATTGGCTTTGGTCAGATAGATCAGGTGGGTAGAAAATTTTTGAATCTCATCGTCCGCGCTCAACTCGATCATCATGTCGGCATAGCTGTGGACGTCCACAAAATGCATGAAGCGATTATTGATCTTGCGGGCATAAAACCAAATATACATGATGCCGAAGATGCCTAATTCAAAAAACAGGAACATCCAGCGTTCTTTGATCTTTGCCACGTTAGAGATAAAAAATGCCGTCTCAATCAGGGTAAAAATAGACACGATGGGTATTACCCTCCACGGGCTCCATTTTTTGATATAAGATAAAAAATAAGTAAGCAGGATAGTGGTCATCATCATGGCTATAGTGATCGAAAAACCGTAAGCCGCCTGCATATTGGTAGAGTTTTTAAAATACAGGATCATCATAATACATCCCACCCAAAGAATCGTGTTTACGCTGGGAATATAGATCTGTCCCCTCAAATCCGTCGGGTTTTTGACTGAAACGCGGGGCCAGAAGTTCAAACTAATGGCTTCGCTAATCAGCGTATAGGAGCCGCTGATAAGCGCCTGGGAAGCAATGATGGTCGCTAAAGTGGAGATCACGACGCCCGGTATTAAAAACCAGGCTGGCATAATCGTATAAAAAGGGTTGCGGTCGCCTAGTAAAGCCGTACCCTGCGTCATTAACCACGCTCCCTGCCCAAAATAGTTAATCACCAGGCATATTTTAACCATGATCCAAGAGTAGCGGATATTCTGTTTACCGCAATGGCCCAAATCGGAATATAAGGCTTCCGCGCCGGTAGTACAAAGGAAAACAGCTCCTAACAACCAAAATCCATGAGGATATATGACCAGCAGGCGATATGCATAATAAGGATTCAGGGCGTTCAGAATCATCGGATACTGGACAACCTGGACGGCGCCCAGCACAAAAAGCATCAGAAACCAAACGAACATCATTGGCCCGAAAATCGTGCCTACCTTTTGAGTGCCAAACCGTTGAAAGAAAAACAGCCCGGATAAAATGACGATAACAATAGGCACCGTCGCTAAATGAGGGGAGACCGGCACCAGCCCTTCAATTGCCGAGGCGACGGAAATGGGCGGCGTAATAATTCCGTCGGCGAGTAGGGTAGTGGCGCCCAGGATCGTGATCAGGGTCAACATCTTACCTTTCCCGAATCTCCTGACCAAAGCGTATAGCGAAAAAACGCCGCCTTCGCCATGGTTATCCGCCATGAGGGTCAGTAAAACATATTTGAACGTGGTTTGAAAAGTAAGCGTCCAAAAAACGCACGAAATACCTCCATATACCAATATTTCCGAAATTTCTTTTTCCCCGATAATGGACTGTAGTACATATAAAGGACTGGTGCCAATATCCCCATAAATAATACCGAGCGCGACCAGTAAAGATCCGACGGTTATTTTTTTTACATGCGAATTCATCTAAAACTCTTTAATTGTATATAAAGCAAATACTGGCCCAAAGCAGGCGCCCGCGTAAAGGCTTTTTTTGCGGCGCAAAGGTAAACCTTTCCTCTATAAATATCTGATATTGAACAGGCTTTTGTTAAGTATAGAAAAACGAAATGTGCACGTTCATTAAAATATTTTGATATTTAATATAAATAATTAACTTTGATTTTTGTTAGCATTTCCTCACATTAAACAATTTAAAAATGGAATTTACAGAATTTTATGGAATTATGGCATCCATTTCATGGGATAGCGAAGGATGGAAAGGAGAACCTAAACAAGAAGACATAGATTCATCAGGCTACCAATATGTACAGGATGAAGAGGTAATGTTTGAATGCTTGAATTTTGGCCATTTGATTTATCCACCGGAAGAAGGCGGTTACTTTATTGCATATACACCAAAGTTTAATAGACTTCCGGACAAAAAGAAAACTAAATTTGTAAAAGCAATATTTTTAATCACAAATAAACCTAAACAAGCAACGGGCAAAAGACAAATTGTAGGAATTTACGGGTTTCCAGACATAGGCCATGATGAGTGGTTTGATAGGACGGCAATATTACACCCGCTTTATAAAAAATATAACTCTGGAAATATCCGCTCTAAAACTGAAAACATAATTCTTTTTGAAAATTCTATCGAAATAGATAACCAAATAGTTAAAGAACTTAATCTTTTACCTGAAAGTAAAGATCTAACCGACCAAGGATTTAATTATTTGACTTCTGAAAATGTTTTGAATATTTTAAGTCTGGCAATAAAATTTAACTCTGAAAATGACCCGTTAATTTTATTAGCTAACAATTTAGGTCTAAAAACAGAATATATTGATTTTTGGAAGGATTATGTCCCTAATTACCAGGCGGATACGCTAAAGGGTATAAAAGAGCTTGAAGAAAAAATTATGGATTTAACGCCAATAAGAAAAGAACGTATATCAAGCTTTATAGAACGTGGAGCAATAGCTAGAAAAATTAAAATATTTAACCAATATAAATGTTTAGTCTGCGAAGCATTGGGTATAGATCCTCATGGATTTAAAAAAGAAAACGGACAATTTTATATTGAAACCCATCATATTATTCCTGTTTCAAATTTAGAAAAAGGTAGTTTATCAGTTGCTAACTTAATAACTGTTTGCGCTAACCACCATCGGCAATTTCATTATGGAAATGTAGAAATTTTAACCAATGATATTTTAATATTTAAGGCATTAATGGATGGTACTGAAATAAATATTAGGAAGGTGGAAATCGAATAATTGGTATTATACTTAACATAATGTTAATTATGCGTTTATCTGCCGCTCATAAGTACGCTCCTGAATTTTATTGGAAAGAAAAAGTTTAATCTAAATTAACGGGGATTATAATTTCAAAAAATTTGCGGCAGTACATTATACCCCTGATATTTATTAGAATCTGTTTTTACGGTTAGTAAAACTAATACATAAAGGAAATTTTGTCTGAGTAAACAATTCCTCTTTTGGTAAGCGCTAAAGATTGGCTATATTCGTCTATGATAAAACGCGATTATGCGCTAATTGATCCCCGAAACGATCTGTTTGCCGCTTTTTGCGCCTAACCTATTTATGTAAAAATAAAACGGCTGACAGTTATTTCCTAAACGCGATTGCGGAAATAAATCACCGGAAAGGTTTCGCCTTTTTCAAACTTCTCCTTTTCAGGCGGTAATTCTATAAAAGCGTCCGCCTGGTGGAGGATAATAAAGTCGCCCGAATTATTTCCCCTAACCGGTTTTGCCCAGATGACTCCGTAGACGTCTACGCGGGTCTTTACCTGCATAAATAAGGTCAATATAGGTTTAAATTCAACGTCCTCTTCCAGCCTTGCGCATATAAGTTCGCTAAAGGGCAACCCCATACTTTTTTTTAGCCAGGGAAGAATATAACGGCAGGCGCCGGCGAATGCAGAAACTGGATTGCCGGGTAAAGCAAAGACAGCGCAGCTCTCAGAAGTTCCAAACCAAAAGGGTTTGCCCGGACGTTGCGCAACGCCGTGAAACTTCTTTTCTATACCTGCCCTTTCCAGGACCCCCGGGATATGATCAAACTTACCTTTAGAAACGCCGCCTGTGATAATTACCAAGTTAAAAATATTCACTATTTCCTGCAGCGCATTTAACAATGGTTCCAGATCATCGGAAACCTTAAAAATTACTGACTGTCCCCCCGCCTGCTGAATGAGGGCTTGCAAAGCGTACACATTTGAGGACCGGATCTGGTACAATTCAGGCGTTTTATCGACGTCTACCAACTCATCGCCCGTCCCGACGATGGCGACGGATGGAAATTCGTAAACGGCTATCTGAGTTTTACCGATAGTAGCAGCTATCGCTAATTCGGCGGGCGACAGAACGCAGGGAGGCGAAACCAGCACGTCGTTCTTCAGGCAGTCCTTTCCTTTTGAATGTATGTTCTGCCCGGTTTTGACCTCGACGTCCTGACGGATCGTAGCCACGTTCGCCTGGTCAGAAACGCTGAAATCCAGGTCTTCATAGCGAACCACCGTATTAAATCCTTCCGGAACAACGGCGCCAGTCATAATTTCTATGCAGGAATTGGGAGCGCTCCCCGTTAGCGGCGGCGTTCCAGCCGCCTGAATCCCCGCTACGTTAAAACTTCTTTTATTTTCTCCGGTTATATTAACGTCAATCGCGATCCCGTCCATCGTAGCCCGGTTAAAAGGCGGAAAATCCCGGTCGGCTATGAACGGTTCGGCCAATACGCAACCTAAAGCATTTTCTAAAGCGACTTTTGTTATTTTAGCCGATTTCGCGGTGTTTAATACCAATCTGGCCGCTTCGCTGACAGAAATCATATATAGTAGTTTATTAATAAAATAATTCGCTTTACCCCTCTCCTACCCCTCCAAAAATCGCTGTAAATTCGTAATTTATAATTCATAACCTTAACTCTTTTAAAAATGGCCTCTTTTACGCATATTGATGAGACCGGTAATCCAGGCATGGTCGACGTAGGCGATAAAGCTACGACAAAAAGAACCGCGCGGGCGCAATCCGTCGTTATATTACCCCGTGAAATCATGGAAGCTATGTCGGACGACGAGATCATGACCAAAAAAGGGCCTGTATTTCAAACGGCCATCATTGCCGGCGTCATGGCCGCCAAGAAAACTGGCGAACTGATTCCAATGTGCCATCCGGTTGGATTAGATAATTGCAAAATTACCATAAAAACGCTGGGATCGAACGAACTTATCATAGAATGTACGGCAAGCGTGACCGCTAAAACAGGCGTAGAAATGGAGGCGCTGACCGGCGCAAGCGTGGCCGCTTTAACGGTATACGATATGTGTAAATCCTTCTCCAAAGGGATTGTCATCAAAGAAACCAAATTAATAGAGAAAACGGGCGGCAAAAGCGACTTTGCTGTTACTTATGAAATTCCGCCTTTATCCGCGCTTATTTTGGTTGGCGGCAAGAGCGTCCGGATGGGATCAGACAAAAGCCGGCTGGTTTATCATGGAAAACCGCAATATGAATATGTGGCGTCGCTGGCTGAAAAAGCAGGATTAACGCCGTATTTTTCGTGTCGCTCCGACCAAAGCTCTTTTTTTGAAGAGCGGGGTAAAGTAGTAGCCGACGTTTTTCTGGGCATGGGTCCTTACGGCGCTATTCTATCGGCTTTTAGGGAACAACCATGTCATGCCTGGTTGGTCGTCGCCTGCGACCTGCCTTTATTAGACCTGGAAACTTTAGAAGAATTAATAAAAAAAAGAGATCCCCTCAAGTGCGCCACGGCGTTCAAAAGCCCGCACGACGGCTTACCGGAACCGCTAATAACTATTTGGGAACCGCGGTCTTACGAGATTTTGCTTACTTATTTAAGTAAAGGGATTACATGCCCGCGCAAGGTATTGATCCTGGAAAAAACGCCGCTACTTGAACCGTCTTACCCAGACGCGCTTTCCAATGTAAACCGCCCCGAAGAGTTCGAGGCAACCTTAAAAAAACTGTCTTTATAGATCATGGGAATGCGGATACCCAGCTTTCGCCGTCCTCGAAAAATTCCTTTTTCCAAATCGGGACGGTCTGCTTCAGGGTATCTATAATAAACCGGCAGGCGTCGAAGGTCGTTAACCGATGAGGAGCGGCGACCGCAATTAATACAGCCGCTTCGCCAATTTGCAAGGATCCTAAACGATGATGGATCAGGAGGGCGTTCATATCTGGCCATTTCTCCGCGCAGGTTCGGGCGATTTTCCCCATTTCGGCGAGCGCCATGGGTTCGTAAGCTTCGTATTCAAGCCGAAGAGTTTTCCGACCTTTGGTATTGTCGCGAACGATGCCTGAAAAAATGTTGATCCCCCCCGAAGCGGCGTCCAGCGTCCAGGAATAACAGGCGCCGACGTCAATGGGCCGATGGTATAATTCTATCTGCGTTTTCATGGCATTCCCAAACAAATAATTTTAACCGCCGCTTACGGGTGGAATTAGCGCCAATTCATCGCCGTCTTTTAGGAAAAATCCTTCCTGCTCGTATTCGCTGTTAACCGCAAACGCCAGCGCGGTCAATTTTCCGAGCGCAGGATATTGCTTTATTAAATTTTGTTTTATATCCCCAATCGTCGATGCGCCTTCAACCGTGAAGTCGAAAGAATTTTTACCAATCAACTCTCTCGTCACGCCAAATGCTAATATCTGCACTTTCATATTTATAAGATCATCCAAAAAGTTAACTTCAACCCCCAATCATCGTCATGGACTCATGTACGGGTAAATTCAATAAAAGGCGGTTATTTTCAGCTTCAAAACCGTCTTTTGCGCGCGCGCCAATAGCGTCTTCCAACGCTCTTTTTAACTGGTCGTCGCTGGCCGACTCGCGCATCATGTTTTTTATATTGAAGACGCCCGCATCGTATAGACAAGTTTTTAACTGTCCGGTCGGCGTAACGCGAAGCCGGTTGCAGGAACCGCAAAACGTCCGGGTAAAAGCGGCAATGATTCCGACCGTTCCGGCGTGGCCGGGAATCCGGTAATTATAGGACGTCGAAGCGAAAGGATCGGGGATTTTATATATTTCTGGAAAGTCTTCTTTTATTTTTGCTAAAATCTCGCGGTGCGTCCATAAAAGCGTCGGATAATGACTACCCGTTCCGTTAAACGGCATTTCCTCAATAAAACGAACGCCGACAGGCAAATGGCGGGTCAGTTCGACCAGGGGCCGGATATCCGCTTCATTTTTTCCCTGCATCACGACGGCGTTGATCTTAAGCGGAATCCCGTAGTCTAGCAGACCGTATAAGGTTTTCATTACTTCCGGAAAAACGTCGCGGCGGGTGATCTCATAAAAACGTTTTGCATCCAGCGTATCCAGACTTAAATTAACCGAGGAAATGTTTAGCTCTTTTAGTTCTGCCAGATGCGGGAAAGTTAGCGTTCCATTGGTAGTAATATGGATTTCTTTAATACCTTCTATAGCCCGTAATGCCCGCAGGAATTGCATCAGCCCTTTACGTAGGAAAGGCTCGCCTCCGGTGATGCGGACCTTATCAATTCCCATATCTGCCAAGACGCGGATCATACGCTCCATTTCCTCGAAACTCAGTACCTCCGATCTTTTCAGGAATTCCACGCCCTCTTCCGGCATACAATAAAAGCAACGCAGGTTACACCTGTCGGTGACTGCCAGCCGGAGGTAATTAACGAGCCTGCCATGATTATCGTAGAGCATTAAAAAATGGTAAATGAAAAATGTGGCTTTGGGATATAATTTTGTTTCAAAGATAACGGAAATAAGTAAGGGAACTAAATAAAGCGCTCATATTTTCAACTCGTCACCGCTTGGGCGATTCGCAGCGAAAAACCTGTAATAGATTTTTTTTATTTTTGGGGCGGCGGAGCCGCCCCAAAAATAAAAAAAACCCCCTTCTTACGCGAGCGAAGCGAGCGTAACAGGTTAGATCGGAAAATAATATCGATCAAATATATTCTCGTACTTAAACGATTAATTACTAACGATATTTACCGGCGCAGGTTGAAGGGTGACGACTATGGATTTCGTGGTCGGCGTATTGCTATGATCGGCTACGGAATCAATCGGGTACAACACATTGGTTTCCGGATAATACGTAGCCAGACAACCGGCTGGAATATCGTAAGGGATCGCCATGAAATGATGGGCCTTCCTAATTTGGCCATTATATAGTGATTGAATATCCACAACCTGCTTCAATTTCAACCCCGCTTTTTCCATATCCTGTTCGTTCATAAAAACGACCCGGCGCTCGTTGAACACGCCGCGATACCGGTCGTTCATGCCATAAATTGTGGTATTGAACTGGTCGTGGCTGCGGATGGTCATCATGATATATTCGCCGGGGGCAAGGGATAATTTAGTCAACGGAACCACGGAAAACTCCGCTTTGCCGCTTTTGGTCTTAAAGTTTCTTTCCCGTACCGGGTTGGGCAAGTAGAAGCCGCCCGGACGGCGCACGCGCTCGTTATAATGTTCAAAACCCGGGATCACTTTTTCTATACCCTCCCGGATCAGGTCATAGTTTTGCGTCATTCCTTCCCAATCAATATTTTTGGAGTCGCCCAAAGTAGCCTTAGCCAGCGAACCAATTATATTTACTTCGCTTTTGAGATTCGGCGAGCAAGGCGGCAGGACGCCCCTGGAAGATTGTATGACGCCCATTGAGTTTTCACAACTGACAAATTGTTCGCCGCCCGCTTGACGGTCAATATCTGTTCTGCCGAGACAAGGCAAGATCAAGGCCGTTTTCCCATGCACCAAATGGCTGCGATTCAGTTTAGTCGAGACATGAACCGTCAGATCGCAATTTCGTAAAGCGGCAGCCGTGTACTCGGTATCTGGTGTAGCTGACAAGAAATTTCCCCCGAGGCCGAAAAATACTTTGGCGCGTCCTTCATGCATGGCTTTGATGGCGTTGACGGTATCAAACCCGCGATCCTGGGGGGGCGTAAAATGATAAGTTTTCTGTAAAGCGTCAGATAACTCCTTTGACAAAGAATCCCAAATGCCAACCGTCCGGTCTCCCTGTACGTTGGAATGGCCTCGCACCGGACAAATGCCTGCGCCGGGTTTGCCAACACTTCCCTTCAACAGCAATAAATTGACGATCTCGCGTATATTGTCGACCGAATTTTTATGCTGGGTTATACCCATTGCCCAACAAATAATTACGTTCTCTTTTTCTATAATAAGACGGGCTGCTTCGCGGACCAGACTTTCCCCTACCCCGCTCTCCCGGACGCATTCATTGAAATCTATTTGTTCGAGCGCGGCTTGAAAATCCTCGAAACCGGAAGTATGCTCCTTGATAAAGTTTTGGTCGAATACGGTTCCCGGAGCGCTTTTCTCGGCTTCCCACATCAGACGCATAAGCGCTTTGAGAAGGGCCACGTCTCCGTTGATTCGAACTGGAAGGAATAAGTCCGCCAGTTTTATTCCTCCGGTCGTCAATTTGGACGGTTTTTGAGGATTAATATAATGCATTAACCCTGCCTCCGGCAATGGATTGATCGCGAGGATCATGCCGCCGTTTTGTTTGCATTTCTCCAGCGCGTTGAGCATTCGGGGATGATTGGTGCCGGGGTTCTGACCCATAATAATAACGAGATCCGACTTATAGAAATCTTCCAGCATGACCGATCCTTTGCCCAAACCAACCGTTTCGCTCAAAGCGAAACTGCTGGACTCGTGGCACATATTGGAGCAATCGGGCAAATTATTAGTCCCGTAAGCCCTAACAAACAATTGGTAAATAAAAGCGGCCTCGTTGCTGGTTTTACCAGACGTATAAAAGACGGCTTCATTGGGCGACGCTGGCGCTTTTAGTTGATTGGCGATCAGATCAAAAGCGGCTTCCCAGGTTATCGGCTGATAATGCATCGATCCGGGCGTCAAAACGACCGGGTCTGTAAGCCTTCCTCTTTTACCGTTTTCATAATCTGAAAACTGGGCGATCTCTTCAATGCTGTGTTTCTTAAAAAAATCGGCGGTTAATAATTTCCGCGTCGCTTCTTCGGCAATGGCCTTTATGCCATTTTCGCAATACTCGCCCAAAGAAGACCGGTCGTCGTCGGGGTCGGGCCATGCGCAGCCCGGGCAATCAAATCCCCCTTTTTGGTTCAGTTTAAAAATGGTTTTGAATGCGGCGGATGGTTTCATCCACCTGCCCAGTTGATAAAGAGACGATCCGATAGCGGTAAATCCTACCGCTTTGGTTTCTTTTGGACGAAGTCTTAAAGAGGTAAAAGTTACGGGGGACAATATTTCGTCCTCCATATTTTCTATCCTGTTATTTTCTACCATTAGTAAGTAATGAGCTTATTTTGAAAGTCGATCGCGTAACATTTTCAACAAATAGCGCTGGCCGTTTTCTCCGCCAACTCCCGGAAGGTGTCGGCCTGGTCTTCATCATTCTGATCCTTACAGGGGAAATCTTTTTCGATCAGAATGAGTAATTGATTGACCGAATCCACAGATAACTTATTTTCAATAGCAACTTCTTCCGAACGAATCCACTCGACGCCCTGCGCTTCTGGTATACAGACCGTTAACCCGTTTTCTTTCCAATGCGCGTGGGTTTGAAGGCCGTTCGGGTCGAGGCGAAGTTTATAAGTAAATAAAGCGGTAGGAGAAAAAGCAACCGTTTCAATGACGACGCCGTCCGCCGAAAGTTTTTCAAGGTCGGATTTGCGCACCCTAAGGCGCAGGCTGTTATGTTCAAACCGAAGTTTCATAGAGGTTTATTTTTCTTCTGATAATCCCGTTACGCGGTTTGCCCCGCAGTAAATATTAAACGACTGATTTTTTAGAAATCCGATTAAAGTCATTTCGCGTTCGGACGCGCTTTGTACGGCCATACTCGAGGGTGCGCCTACCGCGGCAATGATCGGGACGCCTGCCGAATACGCTTTTTGAACTAACTCGTAACTGATCCTTCCGCTCAATAGTAAAACATAATCGCTCAAAGGAAGGAGTCCTTTTTTAAGCGCTTGGCCGATCAGTTTATCGAGCGCGTTATGCCTGCCGACGTCTTCGCTCCAAAGAATAAGCCTGCCGTCCAGGGTAAAGATACCGCACCCATGAATACCGCCGGTAGCTTCAAAAATGGTTTGCCGGCTGCGCAATTTGTCTGGCAAACCGTAGAAAAAATCTGCGCGGACGACCGGGTAAGACGACCGGACCGGATAACCCGCTTCCGTCGCCTGCCAGGAAGAACGATTACATAAGCCGCAAGCCGAATTGGTAAAAAAATGGGGCTCTATTTGGTCGGGGTCAAATAAAACGCCTGGGTGTAGTTCGACCAGTATAGTTTGAACGTATTGTTCCTCCGTAATTTCGAATATCCGATAAGAAAGGGCCTGTTCCTTGTTCTGTATAATTCCTTCCGTAAACAAAAAGCCGCTGATCAGGTCTTCGTCCGCTCCTGGCGTTCGCATCGCGACAGCTAGTTTTTTTCTTTTACGCTCCCCTACCCTGCCGTAACCGACGACGATCTCCAGCGGTTCCTCCACAGAAAGCCGGTCGTCGATAAACCAGGTCGACGCGGGAGTCGACTTGATCACGCCGCAATGTTTGACAGGGGCGCCTGATTCAGTAATTAAAGTTTTGAACAAAGAGTTTGGTTGCAGCGTAATTTTTACCTGGTTAAAGCTAATAAAACAGCGCCGCTTCGATATGGTTTATTTTTCCATACCTGTGTAGCGCTAATAATACCACAATAAACCCGCTTAACCGTCGCCAGGTCCTGATCATTCAGGAAGAATGGTCTGCAATGATCTTCCATTCGCCGCCTATTTTTTCAAGGAGAAGGGAGAAAAATCCTTCCAAATCCCCTTTTTCAGGGCGGGTCAGCGCCCATTTGCCGACGACGAAATAAAACCGTCTGCCGAGCGGCTTCATTTTTTTAATATCAAAATGAAGCGTACCCATGCCTGCTTTATCCGGATAACCTTTTTTATAATTCTCCAATGTAACCTGGTAGCCGTAGGTCAGTCCTTTTTTTCCGATAAACATCAATGAGTCTGTATGCAGGTAACCGACCATGAAACTGTCAATAATTCCCTCATTCCAGGCGCGCGTTTGCTTATCCAGTAGCGCTGATATTGCGGCTGAATCAGAGCGCGTATTTTGAGCTTGAGAATCAATATGGTGGATGCCAAACATTAAAAAGCCGATGAATAAGATTTTTTGACACATATTTTTGTAGTCTAAAATTGAAGCGGTTTTAAGTTTCCTTTCTTTAAGCCGGCATTGATTTTTATAAAATCTACCTTTTTTAATTGATCCAATTGAACCGAAAGTCCTAGTTGTACAGGTCGTAAATCATTTATCGCCGTTTCAGTTTGTTGGGTCGGCGGCATATCCGTTTCATTAAGAATTGCCAAAAGCGACCCAAAATCATTTTGCAGGCGTTCAAAATTAGCGGTTCTTGCTCCGCGAACCGGTTGAATGAAACTGGTAAGTTGGTCGTCCAGTATTTTTAAATGGCCATTTAAATCTCCTTTCGACGTATTGATCCGTTCTTTTAACTGGTTTTGGACGTTTTGAATTTCCGTGATCCTGTCCATAGCGATTTTTCTGTTCTGGTAACAGATCATAGATAAGTCAAATTGTTTCTGCCAGTCGGATGGCGCGCTTTTCACGCGCGGATCCATTTTAATCGTCAAATTTTGTTTGTAGGTTTTCCCGTTTACGGTCAGTTGAACCGTATAAACGCCCGGTAGCGCGAATGGACTGGTCGGCGAGGGAGCGGTATTTTGGTAAACGGCGGCGATAGGATAAGCGGACGGAATATTCAAAGGGGTATAATAAAGATCCCATAAAAACCGGTGAGCGCTTGGTTCCGCCGACAAAATCTGTTGAGGCCGGATCCAGTATAACGGAATATTGACGTCCGGGATGGTATAAGGCCGGTCTGCGCTTGTAAATCGGCGAACCAACTGGCCGCCCGCGTCTAAGATGTCCAGCGTTACGACGCCTTTGGCTTTTTCTTTTAAATAATAATCTATGATTGCGCCGTCGGGCGGGTTTTCGCCGGCCGGTTCTTCCGGCGGTAAAGGCGTATCGGGATTCATATTCCAGCGAACGCGGTAAGCGGGAGCCGGTTCAAAAAGTTGCGCGGGTTGACTGGACGTTTCAGTATTCATTTGTCTTAACGAAGCGATATCGTCCAGAATCCAGAAGGAACGACCGTGCGTTCCGGCTATCAGGTCGTTATCTTTGACGACGATATCGCGGATAGACGTGGCCGGCATATTTAACCTCAGCGACCGCCAATGATCGCCGTCGTCGAAAGAAACGTAGACCGCGCGTTCGGAAGCGGCAAACAATAATCCTTTCCGGGTTGGGTCTTCCCGGACTGCGTTGATCGGATCGTTGGGCAAGCCGGAAACAATTTCCTGCCAAGTCCCTCCCCCATCGCGCGTCCGGTAAATATGCGGACGCTGGTCGTCTAAACGAATCCGGTTCACGGCTGCGTATGCGACCAGGGGGGAACTATGACCTGCTTCGATTAAGGAGATTTTACTCCAGGAAGAAATTTCTGCCGGAGTAACATTTTTCCAGGTTTTTCCGCCGTCCCTAGTGAGTTGAATATAGCCGTCGTCGGTTCCAGCCCATATTGTGTTCATTTCGACCGGCGAAGGGGCGACGGTATATACCACGCCTCGCCGGTTCATTTTTTTCATTTCCTCGGTTCTATAGACGCCGATATTTTCGGGAACGTCGTAAGTTTCGCGGGTCAGATCGGGGCTGATCACTTCCCAGGAAGCGCCGCCGGTCTGCGTTTTGAATATTACGTTTCCCGCGTAATATAACGTCTTGGGATCGATGGGGGAAAACAGAACTGGCGCAGTTCGCACAAATCGGTATTTACCTCCCCGGGTAGCCTCGGGCGCGATATTTTGAATCTGGCCAGTGCGCTTATCGTATTTCGATAATTTACCGCCATAAATAATATTTGGATCCAGCGGGTCGGGAGCAGCATATCCGTATTCCTCTACGCCGACGGGGTGATACTCCCTGAAAGTGATTGCCCCGTCGTTTCCGCGGCTGGCGATCCCAATAGAACCGCTTTCCTGCTGGCCCCCGTACACATTATAAGGAAAAGCGTTATCAGCGATCACATGGTAAAATTGCGCGGTTGGCTGGTTATACCACGAACTCCAGGTCTGGCCGCCGTTGACCGTGATGACGCCTCCCTGGTCGCCGGACAATAACATGATTTCCGGCTTGTCCGGGTTGATCCATAAACGGTGCGAATCGTCGCCGCCGGGAGCGCCTTTGATTCCTTTCCAGGTATGGCCGCCGTCTTCGGATTTCCAGACCACTACGTTGACGCTATAAACCACGTCGGGATTTTTGGGGTCAACTTTTACCTCCGCAAAATCGCTGCCCCTGCCCCAGAGTCGCGGGTCTGAAGCCAATAAAGTCCAGTTTTCTCCTCCGTCGTCGGACCGGTAGATTCCGCCGCCGTCCGTAGCGTCGACGGTCGCAAATAAACGATTGGGCATGGAAGGCGATATAGCAAAACCGATGCGTCCCAAACCTTGCTTAATAGTCGGCAGCCCGTGCGCCAGTTTTTTCCAGGTAGAACCGCCGTCCATCGATTTAAATAAACCGCTTCCGGGGCCTTGCCAGGAGCTGTTTTCCCAGGGACCTTGCCTACAAGCCCACATATCTGCATAAACGATCTGCGTATTTTTAGGGGCGATGGCTACCTGTACGGCGCCCGTATTTTCATCTATATATAAAACCCGCTCCCAGGAAGCGCCTCCGTTTGTCGTCCGGAAAACGCCGCGTTCCGTATTAGGTCCGTAAGGATGGCCCAGCACGGCGGCAAATACGCGGTTCTCGTTATTCGGATCGACGGCCAGGCCGCCGATTTGCTGCCCGTCCCGAAGGCCCTGATGCGTCCACGTTTTTCCGGCGTCGGTTGATTTGTACATACCGTCGCCGACAGAAAGATCGGGGCGTTGAATCCCTTCGCCGCTCGCCGCGTAAACTACGTTTGGATTGGAAGGAGCAACGGCCACGTCTCCGATGGAACCGGTCGGCTGATCGTCGAACACGGAATTCCAGGTTCTTCCATAATCGGTTGTTTTCCACACGCCGCCATTGTTGACGCCTATATAAAAAACGTTGGGCTGCTGCGGAACGCCGGACGCACCGACTGTTCTCCCGCCCCGGTGCGGCCCGATCATGCGCCATTTTAAAGCGCCGTATAAAGCTGAATCCGGCGTCTGAGCGGGTAATTTATCTGCGACGCTAAAAGCGCCCAATAGAAGAATGGATAGAAAAATATTATTTCGCATATAAAAGCGCGGTTTTGTTGCGAATCAAAGATAATATTTAATTTTATGGTCGCATTTTTACAGAAAAAATAATCAGTAAAAAAACGTAATTATGAAAATCTTTAGAACGGACGACGCCCGATTTCAACATCTTACCGATTTTCCGTTTAAGCCCAACTACGTCTCAATCAACAGCCTTAGGATGCATTACGTGGATGAAGGAAATCGGGAAGCCCGGGAAATAATCCTTATGCTCCACGGTGAGCCTTCTTGGTCTTATTTATACAGAAAAATGATTCCCATTCTTTCGGCGGCAGGATTCCGCGTCGTCGCGCCCGATCTAATCGGATTCGGTAAATCGGACAAGCCGTCCGAAATGGAAGACTATTCTTACGAAAAACACGTCAACTGAATTGCGGAATTTATTGAACAACTGGATTTATATCATATAACGCTGGTTTGCCAGGATTGGGGCGGCCTGATCGGCTTGCGCGTGGCGGCGGAACATCCCCACCGGTTTAAGCGCATTACGGCGTCCAACACTTTTTTACCAACAGGTGCGCAGGGAGGCAGCAAGGCATTCACGGACTGGAAAAACTTTGCTAAAACTACGCCCGATTTTAATGTCGGAAAGATTGTTAACGGAGCCTGCCATAATCCGTTGAGTCCTGAGGCCATAGACGCTTACAACGCTCCCTTCGCCAACGAACATTATAAGGCTGGTGCGCGCATTTTTCCCGGGCTTGTTCCTGTTAGTTTGGAAGACCCGGCTTCCCACGCCAATATTAGCGCATGGGAAGTGTTGATGCAATGGGAAAAACCTTTCTTAACCTGCTTTAGCAACGGCGATCCCATTACGCGCGGATTGGATAAATATTTTCAGCAAAAGATTCCGGGCGCAAAAAATCAAAAACATATTACCATCAAGGACGCGGGGCACTTTGTCCAGGAAGATAAAGGAGAGGAATGGGCGGAGGCAATTATACAATTTATCAAAGAAACATAAAATACGGTTTATGCCGTCCAAAATAAATCGGTCGATTCCGACTGAAGCGTTAAACCTAAACCGGGAAGTTCCGAAAGCGTTATTTTGCCCCCCGACAGGCTGGGTGCCATAAAAGGATTATTACCGACTAGCCAGGGGCCGTCTAAATCCGCCCAGTCGCAGAAAGGAGATAAAGCGGCGCCCGCCATAATTCCGCAGGAACTTTCGGTCATGCTGCCCATTAAAATAGAAAGGTTTAATTTTCTGGCTTGTATTATAATTCTACGGGCTTCATGGATTCCCCCGCATTTCATCAATTTGATGTTAATCCCGTCAAAAGCGTAACCTATGCGCGGCAAATCGTTCAATCGTTGAAAGGATTCGTCGGCAATAATGGGCAAAATATTTTGCTCTTTTAACCAGGCGCTATCGTCCAACCGGTCTTTAGGCAAAGGTTGTTCGATTAAAACAGCTCCGCGCTCTTTAAGCCAACAGATCATATCCAACGCCTGCTCTTCATCCGCCCAACCTTGATTGGCGTCGATAAAAAGCGGCTTATCCGTCGCGGAATGCACCGCTTCGATCATTTCCTTATCTTTGGAACCCCCCAATTTGATCTTTAAAATCTTAAAAGCCCCTGCTTCTAACGCTTTTTGCCGAACGACGTCGGGTTCGTCGATTCCAAGCGTAAAAGAAGTGAGCGGAACGCGTGCAGGATCGGCGTCTAAAAGTCGCCATACCGGCTGGCCGCTTATTTTACCCCATAAATCGTATAGCGCCAGATCGACGGCAGCTTTTGCCGCATAGTTGCCGGGAGCGCTCTTTTCAACGTCCCCCAGAATTTTATTGACGTCTACTGGTCCGCGAAAGTCGTCAAAATGGACGCCCGATAAAAAACTTTGAGCCGTCTGTAGGTTTTCTTTTAAATAAGGCGGCATGGACGCTTCCCCAAATCCGGTAAATCCTTCATGCTGAATTTTAACGAAAACGACCGGCGTTTCGGACCGGATATAATTTGCTATTTGAAATGGCCGCTTCAATCGAAGCGAGAAAGGCAGGACGGATAGTTTCATTGTTAGCGTCGATAATAAAGTTTACTGAGTTTCCATATTTTTTAAGTCGTTCAGATCCATCAGGATACGTCTGTTTTTAGGTAAATAATTATTGACGCGGTCTTTTAATACTTTGACCCATCCTAATTTTACATCCTGGTATGAAATCAGCGCCCAGCCTAACGGAGCGCCGTCGGCGCTAATCTCTTCTTTTTTTAAAAATCTTAAAGCCGTTTCTTTGTTAACTTCTATTATAGTTAGGTTTTCTGAAACCGCGGCGCTTAGCGCCAAAGCATGCGCTGGAATAAAATCTGTTCCTTTTAAAATGCCTAATTCTCCGTTTAACTGAACTCCCCAGATAGAGGACGTCAATAATGAAAAGCAAGAAAAACTAGCGGTTGGAATCGCAAATATTGTTCCGTCTTTTCTTTGGAGCAGCTGCATTTGCTCCGGGGAAGCAAGCCACGGTTTAACCAATGCCTCAACTTTTTTTGGCAAAGGGTAATAAGAGGATTCAAAACGCCCTTTAACCGGTTTCTCCTTTTTTGAAGTTC
This sequence comes from Chitinophagales bacterium, assembly GCA_038230555.1. Classification (GTDB taxonomy): domain Bacteria; phylum Bacteroidota; class Bacteroidia; order Chitinophagales; family Saprospiraceae; genus JAAFJT01. The sequence continues at coordinate 14,684 of JBBRMZ010000014.1, read as the reverse complement.
CTTTTTTTCTTAAAACCGCAAGGAAAAAACCCTCTCCTTTCAGCCGGTGCGGATAAAATTGATAACCAACGGCGTTCTTAAAAGTTAAAATGGGATTTGCATTGCCCTCTAACCTTCGTTCTTCAATATTAAATTCTTTAAGGAGATTTAATTGAACGGGTTCAAGTCCGAAGTTTTCAAGCGCCCATTGCACGTTTTCCAAATTTTCGCGGTCGTTGTAGGTGCAGGTTGAATAAATCAGGACGCCGCCGGGTTTCAACGATGACACAGCGTCCTGCAATATTTTTTTTTGCCGGTCGGCGCAACGCAAAACGTTTTCCTCTGACCAATCTCTTATGGCGTCGTCGTCTTTTCGGAACATACCCTCGCCGCTGCAAGGCGCGTCTATCAGCAGTACGTCAAAAAAATCGGGCGTTGCCTTATATTTTTCAGCTTCCTGACGGGTCGTAAAAATATTCGGAAATCCCCAGCGTGTTACATTTTCTTTAAGAATTGAAAACCGGTTATGTATCAGTTCATTCCCCACAACAAAACTATCTGGAGAAATAATGGAAGCTAATAGCGTTGTCTTCCCTCCAGGAGCGGCGCATAAATCCAGAATGGCGAGGTCGCGGTTTAGATCGACGCTTTGACAGAGCGCTTCAGCCAGGAACATGGAGCTGGCTTCCTGTACGTAGTAAGCGCCTGCATGAAATGCAGGATCTAACGTAAAATTGGGCCGGCTTTTTAAATAATATCCGTCGCGGTTCCATAAGACGGATCCCGATACATTTTCTAAAGAGTATTTCTTTTGCGGGTTTAAACGGACGCTTACCGGCGGCGGCGAAGAAAGCGCGATTTCAAACGAGTTAAATTCAGATCCCAACCTCGCTTGCATCCAAACCATAAAAGCGTCAGGCAGTGATTTTTTCATCCGTATTAAAAGAAAAAGTAAGTTCAGGCGTAGCCGGATAGGCGATACAGGTCAGCGTCCACCCATTTTCGACGTCTTTATCGAATAATTTATGGTTAGCGGGCATAATTACTTTCCCTTCCGTACATAAACAAAGACAGCTCGTGCAGATGCCGCCTTTGCAGCTATATGGCAATGAAATTCCCTGCTCCAAAGCGGCGTCTAAAACAGTTTTGCCCGCTTCAAGATTAATTTCATAAGTCCGATCCAGCAAAAATACGGCTTTAACCGGTCGAGCGAAGCGAGGTAGCGTCGTCGGCGTTCTAATCACAGGCGGGATAAATTCCTCCAAATGAATTTGATCGCTCGTCCAGCCCATTGTTCGCAGAGTCATTTTGGTCATCCTGGTTAAAGCGCTAGGACCGCAAAGGTAACATTCAGAACGAAGAGCTGGAGGCGCAAATAGAGCGACTATATGCTGATTTATATGATGCAAGTCTTTTGGCGTGTACTGTCTGCTAAAAAAATAATTTATGAATAACCGATCAGGATAAGCGCTTTTTAACACTTCCAGTTCTATAAAAAAGATGGCATGGCGCTCCTCGCGCGACGCGTACAACAGCGTAATTTTAGTATTCGATCCGTTAAAGAGAATTTCCTTTATCAGGGCAAAAATGGGCGTTATTCCAATGCCGCCGGCGACAAAATAATAAATTAAAATATCTGGTTTCGTTCGCTCGAGGGTAAAAAGCCCGGACGGATACAAAGACCGGACGAAGCCTTCTTCCTTTAGTTTTTCAAACATATACCGTGAAATCAATCCGTTTTCAATGCGTCTTACCGTGACGCCGACCATGAAATCAGGAGCTTCCTGTATAAAACTAATTGAATAGGAGCGTCTATGCTCAGTTTGATTGATGTAAAAAAGAAGGGTTAAAAACTGCCCTGCCTGAACCTTAATATGAATTTGTGATACCGGAGTTAGAAAAAAAGTATGCGCATCAGGAGATTCTTCACGGATACATATAATTTTCCAGTCGATAGTTAACTCCATTAAAAAACGGGGATATATAAGAAAAAGATTTTAAACGGCTTTTATAGGAGCCGCTTTATTTGCCGGTTTCAATCCGTATTTTAAAATACTTTTTTGCCGGATCCATTCAATTGCTTCGTTCATATCGTCGGTTACTAACACTAGCGCGGCGTCGGCGGGCGATATAGTTCCTTGTTCTTTCAACCATTCAATATACTGAATAATATGTTCATGGAACGCTTTTCCAAAAAGGATGATCGGGAATTCGTTGATCTTTTTTGTCTGCACGAGCGTCAGCGCTTCAAAAAATTCATCCATTGTGCCAAATCCGCCCGGAGCGACGACAAACGCGTAAGAATATTTAACCAGTAAGACCTTACGGACAAAAAAGTACCGGATATTTACCCATTTGTCTAAATATGGATTTGGGTGTTGCTCGTGCGGCAGGATAATATTGCATCCAACCGAACGCCCGCCCACGTCTTTTGCCCCGCGATTTGCAGCTTCCATGATTCCGGGTCCGCCGCCGGTCATAATAGTAAAACCCAGGCGGGCGATGCGCCCGGACAATTCGCGGGTTAACTGATAATAAGGATGATCTTCTTTAAAACGGGCGGATCCAAAAATAACGACGCAGGGACCGACGTAGTGCAAAGCTCGAAACCCATGAAAAAAGTCCACGCCTACCCTATACATGGTGCATAATTCTCCCCACCAGGATTGCGGTCCTTCTAAGAATTGTATCTCCTCATTTTGGATCTTCGCTTTGGCAATCTCTTTAACTTCCTGACTGTCTTCCATCAATAATTCCCCTGAATAATAAACATAGATCTTATGCTCAACCTCTACAGTTATATGACTACCATATTATTATACGCTTCATCATTCATCATTGAATTAACGCCGTCTTCTTCTTTTATTATTTTTATAATCCTGGAAGATAAATTCTCCTAATCCTTCCAATCCGCTATAAAACGCTTTTCCATTATTAGCTTTGGTAAATTCCTCTACAAAATTCTGCAAGTAGGCGTCGCGCGCAATCATAAAGGTAGTGATCGGTATATCCAGTTTTCTGCATTGCGCCGCCAGGCTGAGCGTGCGGACGACAATTTTACGATCAAGCCCAAAGCTATTTTTATAATACCCTTTACCTTTTTTAATACAGGTAGGCTTCCCGTCGGTGATCATAAAAATTTGCTTATTCGGGTTTCTGCGTCTGCGAAGCAGATCCATGGCCAATTCCAGGCCGGCAACCGTGTTTGTGTGGTAAGGACCAACTTCAAGATAAGGAATATCTTTAACTTCTATTTGCCAGGCGTCGTCGCCAAAAACTAAAATATCAAGGGTATCTTTCGGGTAACGGGTATTAATGAGCTCCGCTAATGCCATAGCGACTTTTTTAGCGGGCGTAATACGATCTTCGCCGTAAAGGATCATCGAATGCGAAATGTCGATCATCAGTACGGTGCTCATTTGGCTCTGATAATACGTTTCGTAAAGTTCCAGGTCTTCTTGCGCGAGTTTAAAATCATCAATCCCATGATTGATTTGCGCGTTGATCATAGAATTGGATATAGCGAGATGTTCCAGCGGGTCGCCAAATTCGTATGGGCGCAAGTCGGAGGTAAATTCATCACCCCTGCCTCCGAAAGTACTGTCATGGCCGCCCGGTTTACTTTTTTTCAAGATACCAAAAATATCTTCCAGAGCCTTTTGTCGTAGAGCAATTTCCATTTTAGCTGCGGGCGTAAAGCCTCCCCCATCGTCGTTTGGCCGGATATAGCCCTTGTCAATAAGATCCTGGATGAAATCAGCCATCCCGTAATTTTCGTCGGTGAGTTTATATTCTTTGTCGAGTTGCGTTAGCCAACTCAGTGCCTCCTGCACGTCGCCGGAAGTAAAAAGCAGCAATTCCTGGAAAATTTTTAACAGTTTATCAAAAGGGGTTCCATCGCCGTCGCGGGGAACGTATTCTGAAAATTTATATCCTATATTTGGCATGCTTACATGTATATTATTATTAAAAGGCGAAGTTCATCCGGCTTACTTTTAAGTAATCGTACGAAAATAAACGCGGTTATTATTTTTATAATTTGTTCATAGTCAATGAATTGAAAGCTAATAGCTAACAGCTCTACTTATAAATGGGACAATTCTCTTTGCATATTTTCCCTGGAAACATTTTCCAGACGATTTTTGTATTCTTCCGTGCTATAAATAGTTTGTTTACTGAGTATCTCCTGAAGCGCTTTTTTTCGTCCCCGGTTATATAAGAAAGCCGGGTAAAATGGAAATTCGTTCCTTACCTGCCGGGCGTAGACGTCATAAATGGTTTCTTCAGCGCCCAGTATCGACATGTCAAAATCTAAAAAATAGTTCAGGTCGTTTTCGCCGGTCGTTTCGTGCGTTTTGGTGGCCAGGATAAAACGACGAACTTTTTCCGTTCTGTCGGGCGGAAAATGTATTTCGTTTAAAAAGATCGCCGCCCATTCGGCGCTTTTTTCTTCGTTATCATTCCTTAGAGATTCATAAACGGCGTCATGAAACCAGATCGAGTAATATACAACGTCTTCATCGGTAATCCTGAAATGATTTTCTTCTAAAAGTTTTAATAAATCGATCACATGACTAAGATCGTGATAAAAGCGTTTATCTTCATTATACCGCTTCATCAGTTCGTCAAAGGTTGAATTGATCAGATGCGCGTCTGTAGAATACTTAGACGCTTTTTTAAACCAAATAATACGTAAATAATCGTTTTTCATACAGACCGACGATAAAAGATGCAACGAATGAGTTTTAATAAAAATAGGAGACGGATAAATTAAACGTCCGCAAAAGATAGCCGACTGATCGGGCGACAACAATTTTCTATCAATGATTCATAGTCCAACCTTTCGGCAACCTGGATAGGTATAAATCTACATTCAATTTGACCGTCGCAAATCATAAATATTCCGGGCATTTGAAAATTATCCCCTAAATGTTTCCCAAATTCAGCGCCATATTTAATCTGTAACGAAAAACCTTTCATCCAGGTTTTAAAGCCAAATAATTGATTAAAACTTCCTTTGGTTAATCCAAATGCGGTATAGAACCGACAGTCTGGATCAGAGACTGAAGCAAAACCGGAAAGATGAAACTTTTCAAAAAACACATCCGCAGTTTGTTGCTCGCTCATGTGAACAAGTACCAATTCAACTTCTTTTTTTACCAGCTTTGGTTTTAATTTGGAAAGTTGAGTCATTGAATCCTTACAAAACTGACACCCAAAATGCCTTAGAAAAACTACCAGAACCGGCGACTTTTTGGATAGGTCGCTCAGGCGGTCTCCCCGATTGGTTTGCATTTCTGCAATCGCTTCGTTTTCCGTCAAAATCATAACTTTGGTTCATTTAATTTAAAACAGCTTTTTCAATCAAAAAGTTTGATGAAATTCACGTTTTAGAATCTCAACATTACTTTAGAAAAATTACTATAATACTTTTATATGATAACTTTTTATTAAAACGTCCGCTCGTCCCGTTCCCGGCGGCGTAGCGTAAAACCTTACATTTGTCTCTCCTTTTTTTAACCCTTTAACTATATAATTTTGAAGTGCCGCTGCTCCGGGTATTGATTTTTCCGGCATAATACGCTCTCCTTTCCGGGTCTGCGCCACGTTTTCATCGTCGGTTTTAAAAAACTGTCTGTAACCGGTTGATCCGCCGTTATCGTTAAGAGAAATAGTAGCGGTTTCTCCGGCTTTTACCCTAACGGTTTCCATATCAGCGCCAACCTTTTTGGTGGAGGCTTTTCGTCTATGCCTATGCTTTTTTGTGTGCGAGACGCCCGTTAGAGCGCTGGAATCAGATTTTGATAAGCCCGGGTTGGGAAATATAGACAGGGTATCCGTTTTTTGAGCGGTCGCACCATAGCGCCCCAAAGTAAAAAAAAGAATGAAAAACAAAGAAGATTTTTTATGAAACATGTTTTAATAATTTTTTAAATAAATTTATTTGGCCCGGCAAAAACAATAATTTATTTTTGTTATGCGAGATTCAAAAGACAGATTATTGTTTTTATAGTATAGGTGAATTTGAATTAGCACGGGGTCGTGTACGCCGAACATTTAAAATGCAAATATATTCCCGCCTGTCGAAGATACGCATTACAAGCGATTTATTTTTAAAATGAAAAATAATCTTTCTAAAAATACTATTAATTGACGATCTTATGTATTTTCGTCCTGCTTAATATTTTGTTTTCTTTTCACCACCAAATCGTTCGTTTATCATGTTAAAACCTTTTGCCCCACTTGCAGGCGTTTTTTTTCTTTTTAGTTTTCATTATGCGCAGGCTCAAATACAAGGCCCGCTTAAAGGAGTGGAGACCATGAAACCGGAAATGACGGAAATTTATAATGAAGTCCCCGTTGTAACTCCTGGCAGAACAAACTCGGACGCTCCTTCTGACGCTATTGTACTTTTCAACGGTGGCGATCTGTCAGAATGGGTCAAATTAAAAGACGGCTCGCCAACGACCTGGGCGGTGAAAGACGGCTATTTTCAGGCAAATCCGGGCAGCGGCGACATAAAGACCAAAAGGAAATTTAGCGACGTTCAGTTACATATTGAATGGAGCGAGCCGACGCCTGATACGGCAAAACAAAAAGGACAAAACAGGGGCAACAGCGGCGTTTTCTTCCAGGAAAATTATGAATTGCAGGTGTTGGATTCTTATAAAAGTGTGACTTATTCCAACGGGCAGGCCGGAAGCATTTATAAAGACCACGCCCCCTTAGTGAACGCCATGCGGCCTCCCAACGAATGGAACGTCTACGACGTCGTTTACAGAGCGCCTCGTTTCACCGCCCAGGGAAAACTCGACGAACCGGCCCGCATAACTGTATTACATAACGGCGTCCTGATTCAAAATAACGCAACTATCAACGGCCTGACCAATTACATCGGCCTGCATTATTATCCGGAAGCCCACGGAGCCGGATCGCTCAAACTTCAGGACCACGGTCATCCGGTAAAATTCAGGAACATTTGGATAAGAGAATTATAAGAAGTTTTAAATAAAAAATGTACCATAATGACATTATTTCTTTTTGGAAAACGGTATGCAGCCTTTTCTAAAGCGCTCTCTTTTTTTATCCTTTTAACCGGTTTGTCCATTGAATCTACCAGTCAAACCGCCCAAACCGAACAAGCCAATGTACCCCTTACAAAAAAGGAAATTAAGCTTGGCTGGAAGACTTTGTTCGACGGACAATCCTTAAAAGGCTGGCGCGTCTATCAAAATAAATCGTCTGATGCATGGTCGGTAAAAGACGGAACTATTTATTGTAAAGGTAAAAGTTCTGATTCTAAAATGAAAAGCGCCGACCTGATCACCGTCGACCAGTATGATAATTTTATATTAACCTTCGATTGGAAAATAGCGCCAAAAGGAAACAGCGGCGTCTTATACCTCGTTACGGAAGAATATCCCGAATCCTACCATAGCGGTCCTGAATATCAGCTCATCGACGATGAAAATTATCCGGATAAATTAGAAGATTGGCAGAAAACAGGCGCTAATTACGCGATGAACGTTCCAACTTCACATCCAGCCAATCCGGTTGGAAGTTGGAACCATTCAATGATCCTTGTAAATAAAAAGCATGTCGAACATTGGCTGAATAATAAGAAAGTGGTCGGCTATATGATTAAAAGCGACGCTTGGGAAAAGAACAAGGCAGAAGGAAAGTGGAAAGATTACCCCGGATACGGAATGGCTAAAAAAGGATTTATTGCTCTACAAAATCATGGCGACGAAGCATGGTTTAAAAATATTAAGATTAGACCGCTGGATTAACGGATTACACTTTTATATATATTTTCCTACGGTCGAGTAAATAACCGACCGACCAGCAAAGGAGCATATACGAAAAGGCAAACGCCAGCGAACCGGCCGAATCCCCAAAAACGGGCCGGAAAATATGCTCATAAGTCCAGGAATGACCGCCCTGTTGCGGCGGTTCAGGTAAAATATATACCAAAGAAACTAACAATTCGGACAGGATATAAAGCGCTAAAGTGTTTCTTCCAAATACCTCAAAAAAATATGTCCAGTTTCTGTACCGCACAATTTCTAAAATATAGATCAATGCGCTTAAAATGATCAAATCTAAGCCAATAGTTAATAATACGTACGAACTACTCCAAATAGGTTTATTGACCGGGAAAACCATATTCCACCAATAGGCTATAAACATATACAACGCTCCCGCTAAACCCATTTTCGCGATCGTCTCATAAGTATAACCTTTCTTACGGATAAAATTCCCCGCCAGGTACCCTGCAAGCACATTAACAATTGCAGTCATGGTACTAAGAATTCCTTCAGGGTCAAACGGAAATCCTTTTCCGTAAACGGAACTTGTATATCCGGTATAAAGATGAGTTTTGCCAAAAATCAACGTATCCAATTTTAAAACGGCATTGTTTTCAAGATCAAGACTGCCGAAGCCGAGCATAATGATCCAGTAAAGTAAAAGCAAAAAAACGGCGGAAAGAATAGCTCCGCGTTCTTTAAAAAAGTAAATAATGAGCGAGCCGAATAAATAAGATAAAGCGATTCTTTGCAGAACGCCCATAATACGAGTGTTTTCAATCGGGCTTAATACTAAATGATTTTGAGCGTCCCGTTCGAAAAATGGAAACCAGTACATGAGAAAGCCCAACAGGAAAATAATGAAAGCTCTTTTAAAAACTTTAGATAAGAACGCGCCAGTTCCCATTTTTTCTAATTTAGAGAGCGCAAAAGTTAAAGAGTTACCCACCGCAAATAAAAAAGATGGAAAAACTAGGTCGGTCGGCGTAAATCCATGCCAGGACGCGTGTCTTAATGGCGCAAAAGCGTATTCTTCAGCTCCGGGCGTATTGACTATAATCATAAAAGTGACTGTCATACCCCTGAAAACGTCTAAAGTCGCATTACGCGACCCTAAAGCCGCTAAACCAGAAATTCTTGCCATAAGGAATATATCTTTCCACAAATGTATGGCAGACCGGTTAATAAACTGACGTTATTTTTTTCTAATGATATTTTATTAAGATTTTATTAATTGTGCGCAATGATTACTTTTTTGGGAACAGTAAAATCTGCTGCTTTGGCGCTTAAAATATATATGCCATTCTTAAGTTCGCTTAAATCAAATTCCGCGTTATTTTTTCCAGAATAGAATGTTTTTTCTATAAACTTTAGTTCGCGACCTTGTACGTCAAATAAAGAAAGCCTTACTATCTGGCTATTTGATAAAGAAAGCCGTATAGAGAGGCGGTCGTTTGCGGGATTTGGGAACGTGGAGATTTCGCATTCCGTAGGCGATTGCGTTTCGGCCGTCGCAGTCAAAGTGACGTCTGAATTGGAAGGATCGTAACCTTTTGAATAAATCAGCGAAGCGCGCGGACCGCCTGGATTTAAGGTCGCCTGTACCCGGCTGAACTGCCCCAATGTGAAAAGGTGCATCGCCGCATCGTTCACATAATCCATGAAATTCATACTCATGTTTATCAAAAAATTGCCATTACAGACGCCGTATTGAGGAAACGACGGAGTTCCTCTAAAGGCATGAGCCTGCTGCGGGGTATCGGCCACAAAGTCGTCGCCGCAGTCGCTATCTCCCCATATATGCTTTAAATTAAAATAATGGCCTATCTCATGGGTGGTAGTGCGGCCAAGAGAAAACGGGGTTTTAACGGTCCCGGTGGTTCCAAAAAAACGATAATCTATGACGACGCCGTCCACGTTCGTCGAAGAGCCGGGAAAAGTAGAATAACCCATGACGCCTCCGTTCAGGTTGCAGATCCAAATGTTCAAATAATTGGCGGCGTCCCAGGCGTAGGTGCCTCCGTTTTCATTAAATTTCATCGCGTCGTCGGTATTCCAGGATTTTTGGCTGGTAAAAATCCTTTCAATTCCTGAAGTTCGTCTACCGGAAGGATCAACATTAGCTAAGTGGAAATTGATTAAACAATCTGCCGCCAGAGGAATAAATATTGCTGGAACTTGCAGCGCATCCGTATTTTTTTTTCTATAATCAGCGTTCAACACGTCTATCTGCGAATTTATTTGCTCGTCGCTGATATTTTCTGAACCGACGTTGTAAAGTACGTGTATCACTACCGGTATTATAACGGGTTTATTTCTGGGCTCTAAAAAGGATTGTCCGGTATCGACGAGGGTAAGCCGTTCTGCCTGTTCATATCTTGAATAAAGAGTAGGATCTTTGCTTAAAATGTATTGCAGATAATCGTTCGAAGCGCAGGTTCTGGTTTGTTGAGCAAAAAATGTAGAAAAAGGAATTAAAAAAATAAAAAGTGTTAGTACAAATTTAAACATAGTTGTAAAATTCCTGCTTTCGCAAAATTTAAGTAATCGGTTATTAGGCAAAGGGTATTCGAAAGAGGGAGGATAAAAGAAAAGAAAGTAAGTTTTGGTTTGATTACAAATTTAACCTTTTCACTGGCGTGAAACAATTTGCAGAAAAAATATAAATTAGATTTACCAAAAAAAAGGTAATATCTAAAGATGGGTAATTATAATAATAGGACGGGATTTATTTATATTAGTCCTTTAAATATTACTTAGTTTCTGACAATCAGCAATAAATTATAATAAAAATATTCATATTTAAATATGTCACAATATTACTTTTTCACATAAACCTGATAATTCCGGGATTATATGCCCGAATAATCCTGGTTATAGTTTGTACAGATCAAAAAAAATTTGAAATTTTGACCATAAAGATTATGTAAAAAATAATAAAGGCTATTTGTGACGTCGAAAGAAGGGAATAAAAGCGCCTGAAAATACTTATATTATCTCACCAGGGTTGAAAAACCTTTCAATTCGGCTTTAGCGCCGCGAGGCCCGGTATAAGTGACCACAAATAAATATACGCCCTGAGGAGAATCGGCGCCGGTATTATATTTCTTGCCGTTCCATCCTGTGTTTGGATCGGTAGATTCAAAAATCATTTCTCCCCAGCGGTTCCAGATTTTCATGGTAAAATCTTTCATGCCGGAAAAAATACCCGTCCCTTTAAAGACGTCGTTATTACCGTCGTCGTTTGGGCTAAAGGCATTGGGTAAAAAATAAGTTACCCGGGGTAGAAAATCAATATATTTTACGATCGAATCCTGGCATCCGAACTCGTTACCGGCAATTAATAATATCTTATAAACGCCGGTATCCTTAAAAGTGAAAACGGGATTTTCATCGCCCGACGTTCCTTTCGCCCCAAAAAACCAGCGCCATTGCTTCGCGAAAGTAGATTTATCGGTAAATTGTACCGTACTGTTAAATACGGTGGGGACTTGTGGAGAAAAATCAAAATCCGCTTTAACTCCTTGTTTAACGTTTATCCAGTCGGGGAAAAAAGCGCTTACTTTACAGCCCAAAGGAGTGACAATGCTAACGCCAACTCCGTAAGTTCCAGGCTGTAGATAAGAATGAGTCGGGCTGAGGTCCGCGCTGGTCCCTCCGTCGCCAAACGTCCATAAGGTTTTATAAGTTGAATCTATGGGTTTGGATAAATTCTTAAAAGCGACAGTAGCGGGGGAACAGCCGTTATAAGTACTGGGCTGAACAATCACCGTGGCGGGCGCGGGCGCCCACACCAAAGATTTAATCGTGTCTGCCGTACAATTTTTAACGTCTACGATATGGAGGCCAACATTTTTGGTTCCAACCGTTTGGTATAAGTGGCTTGGATTTTTTGCAGCCGCTCCTTGCCCGTCCGAAAAATCCCACTTCCATTGAACGATCTCTCCGGCCGGCGAAGAAGATTTATCGGTGAAAACGACCGGCCCTGCTACGCAGGTATCATAGTTAAAAGTAAAATTAGCCAGCGGTTTATTAAACACATTCAGGGTGATGTCGGCGGTATCGGCGCATTTAGTTCCCGGATTTAATAATAACTGACCGTGATAAATGCCGGTATCCGGGAATGAAATAGTCGGGCTCCAGTCTGTATACCTTTTATGAATACCTTGTATCACAAAGTCCCAATAGAATTCCGATATATTTGCCCGGTCTACGCTTTGGTTATCGAAATAAACGTTATTTTGACCGCATGACTGAATCAAAAATTTTTTACCGTTTAACATCGTATCCGCTTTTATGATTGCTGCAACGGTAGGCTTACACAATACTACGTTGAATTGGAAATCTCGCTGCAAAACGCTTAATAAAACGCCGTTTCTATATTCTTTGGCGCAAACGCCCACGACAAACTGCCCCTGAATGTCCGGAGTTCCGGTGATTATCCCTGTATTTGGATCTATGGTTAATCCGTGTATCGGCGCGGAAGCGGTGTAGGCCGGATAATTAAAAATAACGGGTACAAAAGGCGGAGCGCAGGGGGGGTCGGGCGCAGAAGTGCCGCATCCGCGGGTCATACTCATAAGATCAGGCCCGCCGCCCGTAACGGGAGCGCAAAATTCGTAAGTTATCTGATCATGGTCAATATCGGTCGCCGAATGATCGTAATTAACAGGCTCGCTCACGCAAATGAGCGTTGGAGGGAAAGTATTAAACTCAGGACTGCTGTTTCCGTTCGCCTGCGCGGCGGGGGTAATTTCGATACTAAAAGTCGCGCCCGTATTGCTGGGGTCGGCTATATTGGAAATTGTTTTATTTCTGCAACAGCGTTGCCATTCGACCGTATAACTAACGCCGACGTCCGGTAAAATTTCTTCCCATATGTATAGACCCTCCGTGACCAAAATATTATTCGGAGGAGTTAGGCAGGGAAAGGTGGGATTAGCAATGGTGGTGCGTCCTTTTAAAGGAACGCTTTGTTTATGATAAAAAACGCTGCCCCTGTATACGCCGATAGGCGCTAAAACGTCCAAATCAGCCGTATTAGGCTGAGTATTTACGGCATATTGATCGAGATAAACTTTCATCGTCATCTCGTAGGTGTTATTTCCATTCGCGTCCCTGCTTTTAAAACGATAGGACATTACGCCCCCAACAATATGGCGCGCTGAAACTAACAGTGGAAATAATAAAAATAAAGCGAATACCGGAGCGTAATATTTTTTCAAGCTAATAGAGGTCATATTATGAACAATAAAATAGCGCTTATAATACTTTATAATGCGAATTATGGGTTGAAAAGGTCCAAATAGGGAGCCGTGATGTCAGACCCGAAATTCGACAGCGGATACAATGACAGTATATACACTAAATCCCGGCCCGGACGTCCGTTTATCCTTATTAACCTTCCGTTTTCGTCAACCCCTTGAGTCGCCTTTAAGTCATATATAAGCCGTAGATGAGTCGTGTCTGCTTCATGTCTGACTCCCCCCTCAGATTATATTCAGCTTGGGAGAAGGTCGAACGAATGGGTAACTCAAAAACGCCGTATTCAACATGGTGAATAGTTCGACATACCTAAAAGTTAGCCCGAAGTCAAATCGCTTTTGCTGGTTTTTAATCCATTACTAGCATCTATAATGTATTAATTAAAGATTGGCTTAAAGTTCAATTTTATTAGTAGGCGTTTTTTACATTAAATTATTACATTTGTTCCCGCTATAATTAAAAATAGCCTCTCCACTCAAATTTATAAGATTATGTTTGAAAACGAAATTTTCAGTGAAATATTAACGATTTTAAATAATGGCGGGATTATTTTATATCCTACAGATACCATTTGGGGAATCGGTTGCGACGCGACAAACGAGGACGCCGTGGAAAGAATTTACCAGATTAAAGACCGTGCTCAAAATAAAGGATTCATTATTTTAGTAGATTCATTAAAAATGCTTCGCCAATATGTGGATTATATCCATCCTCGAATAGATACTTTATTAAATTATCATACTCGTCCGCTTACGGTGGTTTATGAGAAAGGCGTTAACCTTGCTCCCGGGGTATTGTCTAAAAACGGAACAGTAGCTGTCCGAATCGTCCAGGATCCTTTTTGCAAGGAACTAATCGCTCACTTTGGTAAACCGCTTGTATCCACCTCTGCGAATATGAGCGCCAGTCCTTTCCCCACTCATTTCGGAGAAATAAGTTCAGACGTTTTAGAAAAAGTTGATTTCGTTGTCCGGTACAGGCAAGACGACCGCGAATTCTCTCCCCCCTCCCCTATTGTCCGTTTAGATGAAAACGAAGAATTAGAGTTTTTAAGGGATTAATTCGCGCTTGGTCCTGTTACTTGGGAAATTATTAAAAAGCCCAAAAATACATATTTAATTCTCATAAAATAGACGGCGGAAGTTGTACATTTGCTACTGTCGCAAGATTCGCCGCGCTATGAAAAACGATGTTTTCATAGCGCCGGTTGCGCCGGATCGTTTTTAAAATTTAATCACCTACTTAAGTATTCTACATGCGTAAAAGATTTACTTTTTTTGTCGTTCTTCTCATTCTTCTGGGAAAATTCGGCGTTTACGCTCAAAAAACATTTCCCCGCGACGGCGTTTACGACGACCGCGACGGATTATATGCCTTCACCAATGCGGTTATTTTCATCTCCTATCATGAAAAATTAGATAAGGCCACGCTCATTATAAGAAATGGAAAAATAGAAGCGGTTGGCGCGGGAATCGCTATTCCGAAAGAAGCGGCGGTGATTGATTTAAAAGGCAAGTATATCTATCCGTCTTTTATCGAAACTTTCGGCGTCTATGGCGCTCCGGAAACCAAGCCTGAAGCGCCAGGGCAAGGCAGAAGATTCGCGCAACAGGATCTAAGTTCAAAAAAAGG
>JBBRMZ010000013.1:0-39819 GCA_038230555.1 Chitinophagales bacterium | reverse complement strand
CGCAAGCATCAGTCGCTCAACTGGAAAACGCCCAAAGAAGTTTTTGATCAACATAATACATAATTTATCGTATCTTTAAATCACATTGACTCCACCTTAATTTTAGTTAAAATTTGTCCTAAGAATGGGGAGTACCTCACCTATCCGGTTCCGCGCCATACGGAGGCGGCATTTCTTTTCATAAAAGAGCGATTAAAAGCGTGGTTAAATTTTAAAATGAACAAGCGACGACTGTGTTCTGCCGGCGCGCGTCTGTAATAACGGCTTCAGGTTTAGGTTTTCTTCTTTTTTTTCTTAGCGGCGGGAAATAAAATATTGTTCAGGATGAGGCGGTAGCCAGGCGAATTAGGGTGCAGGCTCAGATCGGTCTCGGGGTCGTTGATAAAATGCTCGTAATCTTCGGGGTCGTGACCGCCGTAAAAAGTAAAAAAGCCGTTCCCTAAAGCGCCGTGGATATAACGGGCTTCATTGAGCGCTTTGTTTTCGGCCAGCACGAGAATCTCCGGTTTAACCATATTGCGCGTAAATGCGGTGGTCTGACCCATAAATCCTTTGACTGTCCGGGTCTGGCATTGGGTCAGCATGGTCGGAATAGGATCCCACTTGGCGGAAAAATCAAACAGCGTAAAGTAATCGCGGTCCTGCGAGACCGGGCGGCGGACGACGTCGATGTTGCTAAAAGAATATTGCAGCGGATCCATGTTGATCGTGAAATTTTGAAAGGCAAACGTTTTGCTAAAATCCAACTTGCTTTGCGCGTTGGCGTCCATAGGGTCGCCGTCGTACATTTGAGCGCAAATATCGACGCCCTCGGCGGCCAGGGCAATATCATAGGTGTCGGTCGCCGAACACATAGCGAACATAAAACCTCCGCCGACGACAAATTCTCTAATTTTTTTACAAACTTCCAGTTTGCACTGCGATACTTTTTTGAAACCGAGAGAATGGGCAATATTTTCCTGCCTGTTTTTATTGTCTTTATACCAGTCCATCCCGTTGGCGCCGCTATAGGACTTACCGTATTGACCGGTAAAATCCTCATGGTGGAGGTGGATCCAGTCGTATTGAATGAGCTGGCCTTCGACAATTTCTTTATCGTAGACCGTTTTATAAGGAATTTCGGCATAGGTCAGCGCCAGCGTGACGGCGTCGTCCCAAGGTTCGACGTTTTTGCCATGCTCGTTTTTGCCGGGCGTGTAAACGGCAATTTTAGGCGCTACCTGGAGTTTGAGGTCGTCCATGTTAACTTCCGGCGAAGCAATCAGCCGCTGAATAGCGCCGAAAGCGTCGTCGCTAAGGATTTCGTAACTGACGCCGCGCAGTTTGCATTCTTTTTCGTAAGCCGCCTGATGCGGAAAAGCAAAACTGCCGCCCCGGTAATTGAGCAGCCAATGCGCCTCGGTATGTTGGGCGACCACCCAGTAGGTAATCCCGTAAGCCTTTAGCGCCTGCTTTTGCTGTTCGTCCATTGGAAGTAATATGAACGCCGCCGTCAGCCGCGCGGAAAAATAAAATGTTAGAAATAAAACCACAAACAAAGACTTCATAAGCAATCGGAAGTTAGCGAAGTAGTCGGATTAAGATACGGTTTTAAAAGATTAAAATCGCTTCTGTATTTGTAATGAACGGGTGTCTGCCGTTTTGCATTTTAAAACCGTTGAATTACATAACGCGGAATAAATCCCGCGCCTATTTTGAAAACCAATATTTTCTAAAAAAAACAAAAAATATTGGCGCGCTAAGGTTAAAGGGGTATATTTGAACGTCTGCGGCGGCGTCGCCCTGGTTTTTAAAATTTATACAATTTAATAGCCCCCTTTGTTATGATACCTTCTTTACGCGAAACTTATAATGCCGCTTTTACTGCCGACGCCTATCAGGCTTTTTTGGACGACCTGTATGCCGCTTACAATCATCGCCCGGCGTTCCGTATTTCTGAAACGCCGGTTTTTGTGCCGGACGATTTTAAGGAAAAACTACTTCTCGCCTGTTCTAATATAGTGGACGTCATCTGCCGTCCTGATTTTAAAAAAATGACGGCGGGAGCGTTGCAACCCGAACAAACCGCGCCCAACGAGGACGACCATACAACTTTCCTGGTGGCCGATTTTGGCGTTTGCCAGGACGAACAGGGCGCGCCGACGCCCCAAATGATTGAAATGCAGGGTTTCCCTTCGCTTTATTTTTTCCAGGACCTGCTGGCGGAAAAATACCGAGCACATTTTGATACGGTTCCAAAAGAATGGACGCCGTTTTTTGGCGGCCTCACACGTACCGAATATTTTGATTTGCTGCGCGAAGTAATCGTCGGCGACGTTCCGCCGGAACAGGTCGTCCTACTTGAAGTAGAGCCCGAAAAACAGGCCACGCTGATTGACTTTTTAGGAACCGCTCAAGAATTGGGGATTAAAATACTTTGCCTGACTAAAACCATCCGGCGCGGCAGGGAACTCTATTATGAAAACGAGGCAGGCAGCCTGACGCGCATCCTCCGCATCTATAACCGCGTTATTTTTGACGAACTGGATCGTAAACCGCATCTGAAATTTGATTTCCGGCTAACCGACGACGTGGATGTGGAGTGGGTCGGCCACCCCAATTGGTTCTTCCGGATCAGCAAATATACATTGCCTTTTATCGACAGCCCGTTTGTTCCCAAAACGCATTTTTTGACAGACTTGGCCGAGTATCCCGCCGACCTCGAAAATTACGTCCTGAAGCCCCTGTTCTCTTTTTCCGGTCAGGGCGTAAAGATCCACGTGACCAAAGCCGATCTCGACGCCGTGGAGGATCGCTCCAATTATATCCTGCAACGAAAAGTGGAGTACGTCCCCGCGCTACATACCCTCAACGACCCCGCCAAAATAGAAATCCGGATGCTGATGGTCTGGAAAAAAGGCGACGTCCGCCCGCAGATCGTCAACAACCTCATCCGGTTGAGCAAAGGGGAAATGATCGGCGTCCGCTACAACAAAGACAAAGACTGGGTAGGCGCGAGCGTGGGACTTTTTAAAAATGATGAATGATAAATGATTTTATTTTAAGCTAAGGCAAAGTTTCACCCATTAACAAAAAAAGCTGATAGCTGACTGCTGATGGCTGACAGCTATCCGTTAACTCCGCAAGAATCGGGTTGCCGTAGTGCTTGGCCGTGCCTATCTTTGTAAGAAAAAAGAAGTCATGGAAAATACGATCAACTACGAGCGCATCGAGCAGGCGATCCACTATCTGGCGGCTGATTTTCAACAACAACCAGACTTGGACGAAATCGCCCGGCAGTTATACCTCAGCCCATTTCATTTTCAGCGGATGTTCACCGATTGGGTCGGGATCAGCCCAAAACGGTTTACGCAATACCTTACAGCCGATTACCTGAAAACGCGCCTGCGGCAAACCAAAAACCTGTCGGAAGCGGCGGAATCGGCGGGCCTTTCGACCCCTTCGCGGGTATACGATCTTTTTGTACAATTAGAAGCCGTTACGCCTCAGGAATTTAAAATGCAGGGCGCGGGACTGACCATGCAATACGGATTTCACCCGACCCCGTTCGGAGAATGCCTGATCGGCGTCACCGCCCGGGGCGTTTCTTGGCTGAGTTTTACCGCGCCGGAACAAAAAGCGGCTGCTTTTGCAGAAATGCAGAACGTCTGGCGCAATGCTCAATTTGAAGAGCAGAACTCGGTTACGGCGCTTTACATCGACCGCATTTTTAGCGACCGCCGCGCGGACGACCCGCTGAAAGTCGCCGTGCGCGGCACCAATTTCCAGATCAAAGTGTGGGAGGCGCTCTTGAGCATCCCGGCCGGCGAACTGACCAGCTACCAGGAAATTGCCGAAGCCATCGGAAACCCAAAAGCGCTACAGGCGGTCGGCTCCGCCGTGGGCGCAAACGCGATTGCTTATCTTATCCCCTGCCACCGCGTCATTAAAAAAGAAGGGATCATCGGCGGCTATCGCTGGGGTTCGGAAAAAAAACGGGCGATCGTAGGGTGGGAGATGGCCAGGTATGAGGCGCGGTAGAAAATAAATAGATGCTTTAGGCGCTTTTACCGCTTTAAGGATACTTAGGAGGACAAACATCTGCCCGGGGGTGGGGAGGACGGTACGCCTTTTTTTTGCAAAAATAAAGACGTACCTTTCCCGGCTTTTTGTCATTTAACGTTCATCTTTCATCGCTAAAACTTTGTCTTTTACCCTCCTCCATACCGATCCGCTGACGAAAGCCCGTGCCGGACTGCTCCGGCTCGACCACGGCGAAATCGAAACGCCCATTTTTATGCCCGTCGGAACGCTGGGAACGGTCAAAGGCGTCCATCAACACGAACTGGCCGAAGATATTGGCGCGCAGATCATTTTGGGCAATACCTACCATTTGTATTTGCGTCCGGGCGTCGACGTGCTGCGGGCCGCCGGCGGGCTTCATCAATTCAACGGATGGCAAAAACCTATCCTGACCGATAGCGGAGGTTACCAGGTCTATTCCCTCAGCCATCGGCGGAAATTGACGGAGGAAGGCGTCGTTTTTCAGTCTCACATCGACGGTTCGCGCCATGCGTTCACGCCGGAGTCGGCAATCGACGTACAGCGCGCCATCGGCGGCGATATTATCATGGCCTTTGACGAATGCACGCCCTATCCCTGCGAATACGAATACGCAAAAAACTCAATGGGACTGACCCACCGCTGGCTCGAACGCTGCTGCCGCCGGTTCGACGAAACCGAAGGTCTGTACGGCTACCGGCAAACATTTTTCCCTATCGTTCAAGGGAGTACCTACAAAGACCTGCGTGTTGCCTCCGCCGAATTTATCGCTTCGACGGGCCGCGAGGGCAACGCAATCGGCGGCCTGTCCGTCGGAGAACCCGCCGAAGAAATGTACGCCATGACCGACCTCGTTTGCGGCGTCTTGCCCGCCGACAAACCCCGCTACCTGATGGGCGTCGGTACGCCCGCCAATATTCTGGAATGTATCGCCCTGGGGATCGACATGTTTGACTGCGTGTTGCCGAGCCGCAACGCCCGGCACGGTCTGCTCTACACCGCCTCCGGCGTGATCAACATCAAAAACCTCAAATGGGCGAGCGATTTTTCCCCCGTCGACGCCGAAAGTTCCTGCCCGACCAGCCGGTTCTATACCAAAGCCTATTTGCGCCACTTGTTCCACAACGGCGAATTGCTGGCCGGCCAGATCGCCACGCTGCATAATTTGTCTTTTTACCTCTGGCTGGTCAAAGAAGCCCGCCGCCGCATTTTGGATGGCAGTTTCATGGCATGGAAGGAGGGGATGGTTGGGCGGGTGCAGGTTAGGTTATGAAACGATTGCTTTGATACCCTGCCTATTTCAACGATTAAAGGTTTTAAGTTGAATAATTTATAAACTACCGTATGCTTTCAAATTTTCTGTAAATTTGCAGTAAAGTAATTTCATTATGACGAGCAAAAGATTGATCCGGTTCGATTGGGCGGTAAAGAAACTGCTGCGTAACAAAGCGAATTTCGCTATTTTAGAAGGGTTTCTGAGCGAACTGCTGTTTGACGACATTCGCATTGAAAAAATATTGGAGAGCGAAGGCAATCGAGAAAGAGAAGACGACAAGTACAACCGCGTCGATATCCTTACCCAAAATTCCAAAAATGAAATATTGATTATTGAAATCCAAAACACTTACGAATTGGATTTTTTCCAGCGGATGGCCTATGGGGCGGCGAAAGTCTTAACGGAAAATATATCTGCCGGTCAGCTATATTTTGAGATTTGCAAAGTCATTTCAATTAACATTGTTTATTTTGATCTTGGCCAGGGGCGGGATTATATCTACAAAGGAGGCGTCCACTTTCAGGGTCTACATGAAAAAGACCAATTGGGGCTTTCTGATAAACAAAAGAGCGTTTTTGTTAAGGAAAACGTATCTGACATATTTCCTGAATATTATATCATTAAAGTCAACCAGTTCAACGACGTTGCTAAAGACAGCTTGGATGAATGGGTTTATTTTCTAAAAAACAGCGAGGTCCGCGACAATTTTAAAGCCAAAGGCCTTAAAGAAGCCCGCGAAGCGCTTGACGTGATGCGACTTTCGCCGGAAGCCACGTATGGCTACAATCGGTATATTGATTCGCTTCGCGTAAAAGCGGGCGAATTGCAAACGATGCGTATTTTTGAAGCAGACCGGATTAGAGAGGAAACAGCGCTTTTCGAAAAAACGGAGACGGCGAAAATGGCTATCCTTGAAGGTTTTGACGATGCCGTCATATCTAAATTGACTAAGTTAAGCGTCGGGCATATTCAGGAGATAAGGGGAAATATGGGAAAAAATTAATCAACGAAATAAATACTTTGCAAAAATCATAGACATAACTGACAATATGATTATTGGAAACACTGAAAATTATGATTATATAATGCCATTCAAAAACTTTGAATTGGAGAAATTTTTTAGCGATGCTTTTAAGTTTAAGAAACCCGTAAATGAATCCTGCCTTAAATCCTATATAGAGTTTATTAAGTACTTTAAAGATTTAAAAGAAATTACTACGCATGAATTAATTATTGGAATCAATTTTACTTATGGTTGGATGCCGACAACATTTAAGTTTAAGCTCAATAATTTTGAAGAAGCATTGGTTATTTTGAATAAAGTTAAACAAGGAATTATTCCGCAAGTAGAAGAATTGCAGTGTTTAAAGAGTGTTTTTAACAATTCTATGGTTGGAACATCAAAGTTATTGCATTTCATTAATCCCCAAAAAATGGCTATTTGGGACAGTCATATTTATTATTATCTTACTGATCAAAAGGCGTATAGAGATAGAATAGGCAATATTAAAACCTATTTAAAATATTTGGAACTTTGTGCCTATGTTTCCAAACAACCCGATTTTGAAAAAGTGCAAAAAAAAATTGAAATTGTAATAGACTATAAAATGACTCCTTTTAGAATAGTGGAAATAGTTATGTATTCTAACCGTATTTAAAATCAGTATAATTGTTTTCCGAATTAATGATTTTATTTTACATAATGATTATTTTCATTTCTACCAATTTCCTCAAAATCTTCTTATTTTCACTTTCTTTATCTCTCTTTTTTCATTCCTAATCTTCTAAATTGATGTTTTTTTTCAAAAAGACGCTCTCCATGTACGCGAGTATTGTTTTTTGCTCGTCTATATTAACCGCTCAACCCCCGCCGATGCAAACCTTGCCTACCCCCTTTGAAAAAAACAACAACCACACTGCCACCTACGAAGAGGGAATTGATTATTACCAGCGCCTCGCGGCGGCTTTTCCGCAATGGTTGAAACTAGAGGAACACGGCATGACCGACGCCGGCAAACCGCTCCACCTCGCCATCCTGGCGTCGGACGGCGATTTTACGCCGCAACAGGCGCGCAAAGGCAATAAAATTATTTTCTGGATCAACAACGCCATCCATCCGGGCGAACCGGAGGGCGTGGACGCCACGATGGCGCTTGTCAGGGATTATTTGCAATCGCCTGAAAAGTTGAAGAAATTGGACCGGATGACGATTGTCGTCGTTCCATTCTATAATGTGGACGGGGTTTTGAACCGGAATAATTCCAGCCGCGCCAACCAGAACGGGCCGGAATCGTATGGTTTTCGCGGCAACGCTAAAAACCTCGACCTCAACCGCGATTTTGTCAAGTGCGATTCGCGCAATGCGCAGACGTTTAACCAATTGTTTACTACCTGGAATCCCGACCTGTTCGTCGACAACCACACTTCCGACGGCGCCGACTACCAATATATCATGACGCTGATCGCTACGCAGCATAACAAATTGCAACCAGACCTCGCGGCTTATCAACAAAAGTCCCTGCTCCCTGCTCTGTATTCAAAAATGAAGGATCGCGGTTTCGAGACCACACCATACGTGAATTTCGACGAATCGCCGGAAAAAGGCGTTTCCGGTTTCCTCGACCTGCCCCGCTATTCGACCGGGTACGCCGCTTTGCACAATACGATCGGCTTCATGCCTGAAACGCACATGCTCAAACCGTTCAAAGACCGCGTCGCAGCTACCTACGCCCTTATGGACGTTTTCGTCCAAACGCTTTACGACCAACACGACGCGCTCCTGGACGCCCGAAAAAAAGCCAACGCCGCCGTCCAAACCCAGCCGGTCTTCGATCTGCAATGGAAACTTGACCCCGACCAAAAAGAAACGCTTCAATTTAAAGGCTTTGCCGCCAAATATAAGCCGAGCGAGGTTTCCGGCCTGCCGCGACTCTATTACGACCGCCAGGAGCCTTATACCAAATCAATCGATTATTTCAGTACGTTTAAGCCAACCATTTCCGTTGTAAAGCCTGTCGCCTATATTATTCCGCAAGCCTATACGGAAATTGCCGACCGCCTCCAATGGAACGGCGCGGTCGTTACCCGCCTGCCCGCAGATCAGGAAATGGTCGTCGAAATGTATTATATTAAGAATTATAAAACCGGCGCCGCTACCTACGAAGGCCGCCGGCCTAATCAAAGCGTCGAAGTGGAAACCCGCAACGTGAAGCGCCTGTTCCGGCAGGGCGATTACCTGGTCCGGGTTGATCAGCCGGTCAACCGGTATATTGTGGAAACCCTGGAACCGCAGGGCGCGGATTCTTTTTTTACCTGGAATTTCTTCGACGGCGTCCTGATGCAAAAAGAGGGGTATTCGGATTATGTGTTTGAAGACGTCGCCGCCCGGCTCCTCAAGGAAGATCCGATCTTACGGGCGGCGCTGGAAGAAAAACGCAAATCTGATCCGGCTTTCGCCAAATCCGCCTCCGCGCAACTGGATTTTGTATATAAACATTCGGCCTATTATGAGCCGTCGCACCGGATGTATCCGGTAGCGCGGTTGATGAAATAAAACCGCCGATTAGTGATTCAAGTTCAACCCCTTTTCAGGGGTTGTGTAAATTTGCGTTATTATTCCCCGAATTTCATTCGGGGCTATTCTATTCATGTTGAACGCCTCCGGCGTTCTCTTTGCAAGCGCTAAAAGCCAAAAACTGATGGCTGATAGCTGACGGCTGACAGCTTTTCCTACTCAAACTTCTCCTTCACGGTTTTACCAGGCCAGTCGTCGGTGCGGAACGGGCAGGCTGGAAAACCGTCGACGTTGAATAAATTGGCGTCGACTGGCGCGTCCGACCAGGCGTAACGGACGGAAACAGGGCGCATCCCTTTGGGATGATAAACGATTACTTTATCGCCGGAAATCTCGGCTTTGGCGTAATAGAATACTTTATCGGCTCCCGCTACCTCAAATCCTTTTAAATAACCGAATTTATCTTTGGCCACGAGACCCTTGCCCACATATTTAAAAGAAACGACGGCTTTCCCGTTCTCAAAAGAAGAACCCGCATACATTGGCCCTGAAGGAATGACGTCTATGCCGTACGTATTTTTAAGCGCGGAGGCCGCGAGGCGTTTGCCGACGTCCTGTTTGTTGATCGGATGAATATTTAGCGGATTGCCAATGTCAATTGTTACGGCCATTCCGGTGGCGGGCAAGCTCAACGCCTGGGTTTGCGCTTCGCGGAGTTCGGCCCAATTACTTCCCTCGTTACTGTTCTGGTCGGAGCCGTAACTGGATAACTGGACGAAATAAAAGGCAAACGGGTCATTCCATTTATTGCGCCAGTCCTGGATCATGAGCGGAAAAGCTTTCCGGTATTGATATGCGCGGCTGGCGTTCGATTCCCCTTGGTACCACAGGGCGCCCCGGATGGCGTAAGGAACGAGCGGAGCGATCATACCGTTGTAAATTGTGGCGCCCACATTATTGCTCGACCGCGCGTAGGTATGCGGTTCTGAAAAAGAGGGCATGAGTTTCCACGGACTGTCGTACAGGCTAATTTTTTGGTCGCCCGCGCTCACGAACAGGTCGTCGGGGACGCCCTGCATCCCCACGCCGAACCACTCCGGCTCGATCGCTTTGTTCATTTTAATCATCAGCTTATTGGCGCCTGCGGTCCAGGTATTGGGCTGCAAAATGAGTTTGCGCGGCCCCTTTTGAGTACCGGCATAAACAAGTTTCCCGTTGATGTACACCTCGTTATAACTATAACTTTCCGCCAGGCCCAGGGTCGTGAACTGGCTCGTCATTTCGGCGGGGATGTCGACCATGCGGCCCATATAACCGTTTCCGCGCCATGCCCAGATTCCTTTCCAGTCCCATTGCCCGAGCGGGTCGGAGCTTAGCCAGTTAGAAAAATCGTAATCCGCGCGGATATAGCGTTTTTCGTCCTCCGCCGTAACAACGCGATCGGGCGAACCGAAGAGTTTATTTTTAATTGACCGCTCTAAATGGACGTCTGCGGCGTCCCAGGAAGTAGGGAAGTTTTGCGCGTAATCGCGGAAATCCTCGGAGGTCGCCATGGCGTCCCTGCTAATCCAGCCCTCAATTTGCGAGCCGCCCCAGGAAGAATGAACCAGTCCGACCGGCACGTTCAGTCGTTGAAAAAGCTCTTTAGCAAAAAAGTATCCTACGCCCGTGAAGTCTCCGACGGTTTCTGGACTGCAAATTTTCCAGGAACCGGAGGTCAATTGTTTTTCCGGTTCAAAGCTCACCTTCTGATCCACTTTAAATTGGCGGATTTGCGGCAGATTACTGTTTTTGCGCTCTTCTTTATAATTTTGCGTATTATGCACCGTCCACTCCATATTTGACTGACCGGAACATAGCCAGACTTCCCCAACGAGCAGATCGGTTATTTTGATTGAATCCCGCGCGGCGATAATCGTCATATCGTAAGGGCCGCCCGCTTCCATCGGCGAAAGCGCCACCCGCCATTTTCCGTCTGCGTCCGCTAATGCCGTTTGCGTTTGTCCGGCAAAGTTGACCCGGATCTGTTCGCCCGCCCTTGCCCCTCCCCAAACGGAGACCGGTTTTTGGCGCTGCAATACCGCATGGTCTGAAAAAAGGCGGCTCACTTTTAACTGACCAAAAGAAAGTTGGCTCATCGTCAGGAAAATCAGCGCTAAAGCAGGTTGGTAGAGACGCGACATAGTATTTATTTTTTTAGAAACAAATGTAGTGCTTTATTCTTTGAATTGTGATAAATAGACTTTCCTTTTAACGGAGGAATTTATTAGGTTTACCTAATCCTTTTTAAGATAATCTGTTCCTTTTGTTTCGATATGACCATATCCATCCAATTTTTTAGACCCGAATATTCTTCTCTGTCGAAGACGGGACGGCGGGTAGATAATCTGGTCGGCGTCATAATAAGAAATGGCAACGGTAGCCGCCGAGACCCCCTCGTTCGTAATAATTTTGATACGAACATGCCGCTCGGATATATTTTTTAACGACCCGTCGTCTTCAATAAATTGCGGGAAGAACAGTCCAAAATCCTGCAAAACCACCGCCGAGGCGGAAGAATCGAAGGGACATATAGTTAATTCAATCTCCTCTTTTGTTGGCGGCCCGATCCGGAGCGTTTGCTGCTGCGCTAAAACCGGTTGAGTCAAAATTAAATAAATGAAAATAGTAGTAATATAAAAGGTCGCGTTTTTCAAGTTTAGATAGGTTTAATTGAAGAGCTGTAGAGTTAGCTGAACGATCGGTTTGCAAATATAAAGTTTATATATTACTGAATTAGCTTTAGTTTTTTCGCTGTTTATTATCAGGGTCAGTCAGTAATTTTATTTGCCTGTTTTAGCCCATTTTTTAATTATATTTACCGTTCAATTTGAGCTTTTATATGAAAAGATTCCTCCGTTATACCCTATTTACTCTCGCAGCTCTTCTGTTTGCTGTTTTGCTATATGTCGCCGCGAACTGGAAAAAAGACCTCCCCCTCGACGCCTTAAAATCAAAGTACGCCCCCGCGCCTTCCCAATTCATTTCCGTCGGCGGCCTCGACGTGCATTACCGCGACGAAGGAAACTCGGCGGACAGCGTTCCGCTGGTGCTGATCCATGGGACCAGTTCCAGCCTCCACACCTGGCAGGGCTGGGTCGACGCTTTAAAAGGGGAGCACAGAATTGTCCGGTTCGACCTGCCCGGATTCGGGTTGACGGGGCCGAACGCGACGGGCAATTATTCCGCCGCTTATTATACGACGTTCACGCGCGAGGTTTTAGAAAAACTACATATTAGCCGGTGCGTCATCGGCGGCAATTCGTTGGGCGGCGACGTGGCCTGGCGCTTTTGCGTCGAATACCCAGGCATCGCTCAAAAATTGATACTGGTGGACGCGGCGGGCTATCCAAACGTTCCGAAAAGTATGCCGATCGGGTTCCGGTTGGCGCAAATCCCGGCGCTGGCGCCAATCGTGCGCTACATGACGCCCCGGTCGATCATTGAACAGAGTATTCAAAACGTGTACGCCGACAAAAGCAAAGTGACGCCCGATCTCGTCGACCGGTATTACGACCTGACCCTCCGCGCGGGCAACCGGCAGGCGCTGATCGACCGGATGAAACATGGCTATCCGACGGACGAGAATTACCGCACAATATCAAATATCGCTATCCCAACGCTAATTATTTGGGGCGCGCAGGACGGCCTGATTCCGGAGGCCGCCGCCGAACGTTTTCACGCCGATCTGCCAAACGACACGCTGGTCGTTTTGAACGGCCTGGGCCATGTGCCGATGGAAGAAGACCCTGCCCGGACGGTCGCCGTCGTAAAAGCTTTTCTAAAAAAGCCCTGAAAGGGAAATAAAATCTTTAGTTTTGCCGCGCTTTTTATATACGCTCCCCGCGTCCGGTTGCGGAGGCGAGGGTAGGCGTAACTTTTTTTGAAGAATGGAAGTATAGTAAATAGCCTTCATCATTCATCATTCATCATTAAATTAATTATGTACAGATCGCATACGTGCGGCGAACTTCGCGCCGGTGATATTGGGAAAGAAATTACGCTGAGCGGATGGGTCAACATCAGCCGCGACTTTGGAGGAATGACTTTTTTAGATCTTCGCGACCGCTACGGCGTCACGCAGGTAGTGTTTAATATGGACGACGAGAAAACGCTTTGCTCGGCGGCGCGGGAATTGGGCAGAGAGGACGTGGTGAAAATCTCCGGCAATGTGCGGGAGCGGAGTAATAAAAATCCGAATCTTTCGACTGGGGATATTGAAATAGTAGCAACGGGTTTAGATATCCTGAACAAATCTAAAACGCCCCCGTTCACCATCAAAGACGATACGGACGGCGGCGACGATATCCGTATGAAATACCGGTATTTGGATTTGCGCCGCAACGCGGTGCAGAAAAATTTGCTTTTCCGGAGCCAGTTGGGAATCGAAACCCGGAAATATTTGTCCGGACAGGGTTTTATTGAGGTAGAAACGCCCAACCTCATCAAAAGCACCCCCGAAGGCGCCCGCGATTTTGTCGTGCCGAGCCGGATGAACCCGGGGCAGTTTTACGCGCTGCCGCAATCCCCGCAAACCTTTAAGCAGTTGCTGATGGTGGCGGGGATGGATAAATACTTCCAGATTGTCAAGTGTTTCCGCGACGAAGACCTCCGCGCCGACCGGCAACCGGAGTTCACGCAGATCGACTGCGAGATGTCGTTCGTCACGCAGGAAGATATCCTGAATACGTTCGAGGGGCTAATCAAATATTTGTTCAAGACTACTTTAAACGTCGACCTGCCCGATTTTCCAAGAATGACCTACGACGAGGCGATGGAAATATACGGCTCCGACAAGCCGGACATTCGTTTCGACATGAAGTTCGTCGAACTGAATGACCTCGCAAAAGGGCATGGTTTTTCGGTGTTTGATTCCGCCGAACTGATCGTCGGTATTTGCGCGACCGGGCAGGCGGCGGCTTATTCCAATAAACAGATCAATGAACTGACCGACTGGATGAAGCGTCCGCAGATCGGCGCGAAAGGATTGGTCTACGTCAAATGGGAAGCCGACGGATCGTTCAAATCTTCGGCAGGCAAGTTTTACAGCGACGACGTCCTGAAAACCTGGGCCGTCAAAATGAACGCCCAACCCGGAGATCTTTTACTGATTATGAGCGGCGAAACGGACAAAACGCGCAAACAACTGGGCGAGTTACGCCTTGAAATGGGCCGCCGCATGGGCTTGCGGCGGGGCGACGATTTCAAACCTCTTTGGGTAGTCGATTTCCCGCTGCTTGAATGGGACGAAACGTCGGGCCGCTTTTTTGCCATGCACCATCTGTTCACTTCCCCCAAGAAAGCGGATATAGAAAAAATGCTCAACGGCGACCACGAAACCCTGAAGGGCCTCCGCGCCGACGCCTACGATCTGGCGCTCAACGGCGTGGAAATTGGCGGCGGCTCCATCCGTATCCACGACCGCGAGTTGCAGTCCAAAAACTTTAAGCTCTTAGGTTTTACGCCCGAACAGGCGGAAGCGCAGTTCGGCTTCCTGCTGGGCGCTTTTGAATACGGCGCGCCGCCGCACGGCGGTCTTGCCTTCGGCTTCGACAGGTTGTGCGCGGTGATGTCGGGCAGCGGCAGTATCCGCGATTTCATTGCTTTCCCTAAAAACAACATGGGCCGGGACGTGATGATCGACGCGCCTTCCGCAATCGACGACGTTCAATTGAAAGAGTTGGGGATTGAAATACTTCCTTCCAATTGACTATTATCTCTCAACTGCGTAACTTGCAGCAGGAAATGCGTAATCAAATAAAAAAGGTCATGCCGCAGACATTTTATAAAATTAAAAAAGATCCTATTTACCAGGAGGTAAAAGCAGAAGGTATTGAACAAGGAGTTGAGAAAACGCTGAGAATCAGTATTGAGCGATTAATCCTTAAAAAAATTTTAACCGAAATGGAAATAGCCGACGCTTTAGAAGTTTCAATTTCATTAGTAGATTCTATTCGCAAGGCGCTCATTAAAGAAGGAAGGCTAGATGCGTAATTTTTCCTACCGGATCAACATCACGATCCCCTTGCTTTCCGTCACGACGCTGTTCTGGGTGATCTGGATATAATAGGCGTAAGGACCTTGCGGTAGATCGACGCCGTTCTTTTTACCGTCCCATCCTGCTGCCGGATCAGCCGTTTGAAACAAAACGTCGCCCCAGCGGTTAAGAACAATCATGGAATAGGTTCCAATATTTTCTCCAAAATTAATAACAGGCTTAAACTCGGGGTTATGTCCGCCGGGCGTAAAAGCATTAGGCGCAAACAAACGCGCGTATTGCTGTACGCACGCCACATTTGATCGCGCTTCGGTTTCCTGGAGCGAGCCGTCGGCGGCAGTATACTGATAGCGGGAACCGATAAAATAACAGGCGTTGGCGGCGTCCTGCCCCACTTCGTCGGCGTAAGCGAGTTTCGTACTGTCTAACGGAATACCGACCGTATTGACGGCGCCTTTCAAAATCCGGTAAACCTGGTATTGCAAAATTTTACCGCCGGGGACGACCAAAGGCGACCAGGTCAGTTGATTCTGTAGCGGCCCGGTCGTCTTTGCTTTTAGCAAAACAGTCGATTGGAGATTAGAAGCGTCCGCCGCTCCGCATTGGTCTTTGGTTTGGATTTTATAATAATACACCTGTTTCCGCGCGTCGGCGGTATCGGTAAAAGTATTTTCTTCGTCCAATGGGAAAGTGGCTTTTTGGCTGGAGACGACTATGTAGCCGGTATCGCGGTCGGTTGATCGCAGGATCCGGAAAGAATCAATTTGCGCGTCGGCATTCCAGGTCCAGATGATTTCGATATGATTGGCGGGGTTGACGTTGACGTTTTCCAGGATAAGCGAGCGGACGGGCTGAATAACGTTGGCGGTATCCACGCGGTCGTTAGAGCGGGAAGTAAATGCCGGAGCGCCGGATTGGACGGCGACAATATAGAACCGGTAACTTTCTTTATTCACGACGCCTTTAAAAGTAAAAGCAGTGTCGGCAGCGCCTAAAGTAGCAAAAAGATACGGAAAACGACCGTGCACGCCAACCCATAATTCCTGCCGGGCGATGGGCGTTCTCCAATTTTGGTAAAGATTCCAGCGCAAAGCAATGCTTTGGTCGCATTTGCTTTGCTGCGAACGAAGCAAAATCGTCGAATGCGGTTTATCAAAAAGACTCGCGTTGCCGCAGACGTCCAACCCTAATACCTGATATGTTTCCGACTGGATGCCGGGCGTCGCGGTCGAATCGATATACTGGAGCGTATCTTTACTCCGCACGGTGTCCAACGGGATCAGGCCAACCGCCGTTTTTTTATAGACAATATAACCGGCTGCCTGCGGCGAAAAACTCCGGCTCCAGATAATTTCTACATGCCGGTTGTCTATAACGGTCGCCGTAGCGATCGGTGTCAGCGGCGGCGGTTCGTTGCTCAGCGTGTCGGAAGAAAGTCGCGACTGTCCGGGGCAGCTAAAATCGCTTTGTAAATAATAGTAATGGACCTCGCCGTTAGTGAAAGCGTTATAAAAAAAAGTAGTATTGGGATTATTGACGTTGGCCAGGACGGCGTAGGGGCCCGAACGATTCCGGGCCGAATAAATAATATAGCGGTTAAAAGCGCCGCAGGTAACGTTCGGCTTGTCCCATAACAACGTATCATGCCGGACGCACCTGAAAATGGGCGCGGCGATCTGAGAATAAGCAGCCTGGGAAAAGATCAGGAAAAGAGAAAAGTAAAATATGCGAATGTGAACCATGCAGCCAGTTGAAATTAAATTCCGAAAACGTTGTTCCGGGTTAGATCGGTAACGTCGCATTGCATAGAAACGCAACTGCGCCTGTCTTTCAAACGAAAAAATGGGAATTTAATGACGCCATTGCTTGTATTTTTTTGGCGCGCCTAAGTTCGACGTGCTGAAAGCGACGGCTGGCTGGAGAGGTCGGCTTTTAAAACGCTGCGCATTCTCATAAAATCTTTACTCTATTTAACCATTTGATTGTTTCCGGTCGTTTGCACAACAATGGGATGAAACGATTTGGCTTCTTCCGGCGTGAAATTAGCAAAAGCGAGAATATGAACCGTGTCTCCTTTTTTATTATGCAGGGCGGCGGCTCCGTTCAGGCAGATCACGCCCGATCCGCGCGGTCCGGGCATGGCATACGTGATGATGCGGGTTCCCTGCGAGCGGTTATTGATGTGCACCAGTTCATGTTCGACGATTCCGGCGGCGTCCATAAGGTCCTCGTCAATCGTAATGCTGCCCTGATATTCGAGCTGAGCTTCGGTCACAACGACGGTATGAATTTTGGCTTTTAATAAAGTGATTTGCATGAGTCAGTTATGAGCCGTCAGCTATCAGCTTTCAGCTTTTATTGATCGGTTAAAATTAAACGCGCATTAAGCGACCTTATGAAACGGATATTTCCAAAGAAGGCCGCTGGTTTCAAGCGCAAATATACGGATTATTTTTCCGCTAAAAATGCCTGATGCACGGTTGCGACGGGCGGAACCATTCTTTCGACGCGGCGAAGGTCGCCATAATGCCCTTCAAAATAAAGGGTAATAACAGATCCGTTTTGCAAAATGCTTGCTTTTAGCTGATTGGTATCATAGGTAAAATGGTAGGGTTGACTTAAATCGACAGCATGATCTTTTGAGGCGGGACGGCACACAATATCAAATATTTTCTGGCCGTCTTTTTCATACCGGGTAACGCGGTAGCTTTCTTTTTTCAATCCTTCCGGTTGTTCAAGGCGCAGCCACATACCCGCGCCCAGTCCGCCTAGCCATTGGACAGGCTGGTGTTGTAGCGGTTGAGGCTTTTCAGGCGCGATGTATTGTCCGCTTTGCGAGACCTTTCGATAAGCTTCTCTTCTTTTACCGGTAAAAGCAATTTTGGCGTTCTTATAAGTATAAACGATGGCGTCAAACCTTTTTAAAAAAAGCGTTTCTATTGCCTGGTCTTTTATTTTCCAGACTTTCCCCCCGTCCGCCGCGTTGATTACGTTACCCAGCGAATTGGCGCGTCCGGACTCCGGGAACATTAATTTTAATTTTTTTGGGAGCGCTTCGACGCCCGCCATAAGGGTTTGCACCACAAAACGGGAACAGTTGAGCGACCCAAAACCGGTAGCGCCATACTTTACGCTACCCCTGTCCTGTGTGCGTTGTAAAAATATTTTGGCTTTCGCGTAATTAAAAGAAGCGCAAACAGACATAAACGTGGTCCCGCCGCCGTGCGTGATCTGCGTGTTCAAACTAAAGAACAAAGCAATCTCTTCCAGGTTAATTACTTCGCCCTGATAATTAATTTTTGCCTTCAATGGTATAAAAACGTCCGGATCGGTTGCCGCTCCGCGCATCCGCCCTTTACCGGGAGGGGTAACGTATCTTCCAAAATCATAATACTCCAGCGAATGATCCGAGGGGTTCACCAATACCAGGGCCGAGTGGCCTACCCGGTACCCCATTTCCTTCACGATCCCCGTTTTCATTAAAATTGGATGTATCCAGCCTTCGGCATATACTTTTTCATCGGGCCAGCCTAAAACAAAAGCGACGTCTGTACTCACAAAAAAAGGTTAAGAATGATCGAAAGGGTATTTAAAATTGGTTTTTCTTTGGCTGCGCGGAACTCCAAAAATAAAACCATATTCTCAATTGCAGGTAAAGATCGGGTGAATATTTTTAAAGTAAAACGTTATCCGCCTAATATTATCTCCTATTGGTCATAATAAACGGAAAAAACGCCGCCGCAGAAGATTTTACCCGGCATATTTTCTAAAAACTTTTATAATTGAATAGAAAAAGAAGCCCTAACGTAGAAAGCGGTATCAATCATTTGATACCGCTTTTGATAACAGCGTTCAGCAGCGTTAGCCGGAAGAAAAATATTTTAGCGTTATTCTTTTTTTAATAAAGATTTATATTGTTTCTGATCGTCCAATATCTTGATCGCTTCGGAAACTTCGGGGTCGTTGCGCAGGCTAATTTTAATCTCTCCTTTTTGGAAATAATACCGTCCGGCGATCTCTTTTTCCAGCGCGCTGACAATTTCGTCTTTATGTTTAAAGAGATCGTTTTTCTTATCCAGTTTTAGTTTGGCGTCGATCGCGTTTAAATCGCTTTCAATCGTTCCGGCGTATTTTTCTTTAACGGATTCTTCTTTCAGGCGCTGTAATAGTTTTTCGCTTTCAGAATCGTAATGAAAATTGCGGGCGTTGAGAAAAGCGATAAAATCGTCAAAATCAGTAAAGTGAAACTCGTCCGCCGGAGCGATCTTATCGTGTTTCAGACAATATTGCGTAGCGTAATCAAATAGCCAGAATTTTTCTTTCAGGTATTTCATTAGTCCATAATTGGAACTATTGGTTAGCAATACGTCCGGTTTAACCCCGCCGCCGTCCAGTACAACCCGTCCGTCTTTGGTTTTGAACGTAGCGCGCAGCGAATCCGGTATTTCAATAGGTTTCCCTTTTTCGTAACGAACTGCTTGGATGCACCTTCCTGAAGGAATATAGTATTTGGCGGTCGTCAGTTTGAGCTTCGAATTATACCCAATGTCGCGCATATTTTGCACCAGCCCTTTACCGTACGTGCGCTGACCGACGACGACCGCGCGATCCAGATCCTGTAAGGCGCCGCTGACAATTTCGGAAGCGGAAGCCGTTCCTCGGTCGACCAGGATCGCTAAAGGAATGGTTTCATCAAGCGGCGGGTTCAGCGTTTTAAATATATGGTCCCAGTCGACCACTTTGCCTTTCGTGACCACGACCGGCTCGCTTTTAGGGATCCAGATATTGCAGATATTCACGGCCTCGTTCAATAAACCGCCGCCGTTGTCGCGTAGGTCAAATACGAGGGCGTTCATGCCCGGATTTTTTTCTTTCAGTTCTCTAAAAGCGTTGGCCACGTTCTGGCCGGCGTCGCGTGTAAAAGTGGTCAGGACAATATAGCCCACATGGTCGTTGAGCATGGCGTAGTAGGGGACGTTCTTTTCAGCCACCTCGTCGCGGACGATCTTAATTTTCATTTCTTTGTCCCTGCCGTCCAGCGTCGGGCGGGCAATGGTCAGTTCCACTTCAGAACCAGGCGCGCCTTTGAACGCTTCTTCAAGGTCTTCTATTTTTTTTCCTTTAGCCACCCTGCCGTCGATGGCCAGGATCTTATCGCCGGCTTTAACGCCCGCTTTTTGCGCCGGTGAACCTTCAAAAGGATCCAGCACAAAAATATAGTCGCCTGATTTCTCAAAAGTAGCGCCGACGCCGTTGTATTTCCCCTCCATGATATACCGGTATCCTTCAATGTCGGATTCGGAAATATAATTAGTGTATGGATCTAAAGAATTCAGCATAGCGTCCAGGCCCGTCCGCATGAGTTTTGAGGGATCGAGGTCGTCGACATAGTAGGTATTGAGCTCTTTATAAAGGTTCGTAAATATTTCGATATTTTTGGATATTTCAAAATACTTGCCGTGATCGGGCGCGGGAGCGGTCGCCATTGACGCAAGGGCAAAACCTACCATTAATAAAAGTATGTTCCGGTTGTTTATAAATTTCATCGTTTATCTTTTTAATCTATTGTTCCGTTTATAACGCGCAAGTGCGCGGATCTGTTTTCTATGTAACGAAAAATGACGCCAATTAAAAGAAGTAATGTTATACAGTCGTCAAATTTTTCCTAAACCTTCGATGAATAGATCGCCGACGCCGTGCATTATTCCAATTATCCAAAGGTTGCCTGAGCGCTGAAAAAGGATCGAAAAGAACAAGCCTATGCAAAATATTGGAAAAAATATCCATAAGTGGGCGGGGTTTTTTTGCGCGGCCCAAAAGTGATAACTATGTAGGGGGCCAAAAGTGAATATGAAATTGCCGGTTAGGATTCCGATATAAGTTCCCCATCGCCTGACCAGTTCAGTTTGAAGAATTCCCCGATAAAGGGCCTCTTGGTAAAACCCCCAGACCAATTGAGGGAATAGTGTTAAACAAATTATTTCAACCACATTTGAACGGCTACATAAAATCTGGAGTCGAGCATAATTAATGACGGAAAAAATAATAACGCTGGTAGGTATGATTTGCAGAAAATACAACTTCTCCGTTTTGGTCCAATGCAGCCACGAATACAATCCTAACTGGGCAATTTGAACTTTTGCAAGCGCTCGCGTCAGGAAAAAAAACAGGCAGATTAGGAACGTCATATATGCGATTGAATACCAAGCATGATGAATGACGTTTAATCTTTTCGAAACGACCAGCGATATGGGTCGAAGGATTAATTCCATTAAAATAAAAATCAAAAGGAATTGGCGGCCTTGTTTAGAAGTATAGCTGACTGCTTTTGTTGGGTCGAATAAAAACAAATGCCCGCGCCAGAAAGGGTGAAAGCCGGCGAGATCAGAACGGTTAGAAGTTTTATCCATATTTTTTATATTACGCCATATTAAAGGCGTTTTATACTGCTATATACCAAAGAGTTAGTCATTTACTTTTTAATTAAGAGATTTTATTGTTTTATTAACGTCTTAAAATCCTTTTTAAACGTTCTTTGGTTAATTAATTCAGGTTGTTTTCTTAAATGGATGGTCATAGACAATATGGCTTCACCGTCCGGGAAACGCGCGGCCTACCATTATTTTTTAATTTAAAAGCAGATTTATGTTCCTTACAACGAAAAGTGTCGCCTGGCTGGTTTTGGCGTTCTCGCTCAGTTTCACCGCCTGCGACACGATGAAGCAAGCGGCCAACGACGTGCTACTCAATAAAGTCTCCGACGAAGACGTGGCCTTTGCCCTGAAAGAAGCGCTGAACATTGGCGTCAGCGCCGGTTCCGACTCGCTGTCGCAACCCGGCGGATATTTTTTAAGCCCGTATAAGATCCTGTTGCCCCCCGAAGCGCGAAAAGTAACGGAAAAATTAAAATTCATCCCCGGCTTTTCGGACGTGGAAAACCAGGTGATCAAAAAGATCAATGCGGGCGCCGAAAACGCGGCTATGAAAGCGAAACCCATCTTCGTCAACGCCATCCGCCAAATGACGTTTACGGACGCCGTCGGTATTTTGCTGGGCGCCCAGACCGCCGCGACCCAATACCTGAAAGACAAGACTAGCGATCAGTTATACGTCGCTTTCAAACCCGAAATAACGGTTTCGCTCAACCAGTACGGCGCGTTGGATTATTGGAGCAAAGCCGTCAATACCTACAATAGAATTCCTTTCGTGGACCAGGTCAATCCTTCGCTCGATGATTACGTGACCAAACAGGCGCTCAACGGTTTGTTCAGCATGGTCGCTAATAAAGAACTGGATATTCGCGCCAACAAAGCGTCCCGCGTGACCGACCTCCTGAAAAAAGTGTTCGCCAAACAGGACAAAAAAGGAATGTAAAAAAAGGAATGAGTGATGAGGGATGATTTATAAATGCGAATAATGGGTTGAAAAATTAAAAAGGGCGCCGCGACGATAGACCGAAAATCAGAAATCGATACAACGGGAGTATATCCCCTTTCATCGCATAGATCCCGACCCGGACGTCCGTTCAACTTTAATAACCCTCCGTTTTCGTTAACCTCCTGAGTCACATATAAGGCATACATAAGGCATACATAAGGCATACATAAGCCGTATCTGATTCAGGTATGAGTCATGTCTGACAACGCACTCAGATTGTACTGAGTTTGGAGAAGGGTTAAACTAAAAGGTAATTTAAAAGCGCCGTATTCATCATGGTGTAGAGTTGGACGTCCACAAAAGTTAACTTGGCGTCAAACCGCTATTGCTGGTTTTTAATCCGTTATTCGCATTATAAGTGAAAAAACAACCCATAACTCAGCCCTTATTTTTTAATTGTCTACTTTAAAACGGCAGGCGTCTACTTCCAGGTTTTCTCTGTCGACCACCACGTCCGTCGTGCAGGCGCCGTCTTTGGTGCGGAACGTGATCCGGTGATGTGGGTCCCTTTGCGAGATGGCAATGACTTTCGTGACTTTATTACTGAACAGGCCGCCGCCGGATTTTGAAGCGATTTGCGCGGGTTTGCCATCGACCAGTATTTCGGCGTCCGCCATTTCGCCGCGCATGACCAGGCGAACGTTGTAGGTTTTCTCAGCCGCTACCGGCGTTGTTTTAGTAACTGATTTTAACGTATCTATATGGCGTAAAACAGGTTTTTTTTGCGGGCCGACGATTATGTCGTTCGGACGCTTAACGACGGCGACCGGCGCGTTTTTCCTATCGCCTGCTTTCCGGGCGCCTTCAGATCCGGTCGATTCAGGAAATGTATTTGCGGAAGGAAGCGCCTCTTTTTTAAGTGCGTCTATATTAGGATTGTTTTCCGGGATCATAACGGCCACTTCTTCTTTGGCGGTGGAAACGGGCTCTGTCGGCTTGGAAGGCGAGATGCTGTCCATCGGACGCTCGCGTCCGGAAGAGGCTGTCGAGCGTGCGGTCGACACATTGGGCGCCGTCGGCATATTATTATAAATGACCGAGCCGGTGATCGCTAAAACGACGGCGGCGACCAAGGTGGCGATCATCGATAATCCTCTTTTTTTGACCGGCTCGTCCATGGGCGGCGGAGGCAGTTCGTAGGACGGCGCGGGCGGCGGAGCTGAGGAAGACGGCGCGGCCGGCGATCCCGGCGCGGGCGGAGGCGCGGAATCAGTCATTACGCCGGTCGTCCGGTCGGTCGCTGTTTTTTGCTCCAGGCGGATATTCGTATCCTGCCAGACGGCGCCGACCTTCGATTGGGCGCCTTCGCCCGCGCCCGGGGCCGGTTCTCCGTCGGCGATAATAAATACGTCTTTTTCCAGCACAATATCGCGGCGCCGTTCTTTGCCGTTAACCTCTTCAATCACGGCCACTTTGATAGTAATCGGAAATTTGCCTTCGCGGAGCGGCTTGACCATAAATATCCACTGCGTATAATCGTCGTCGTCCACCAGTTGCTCGCCGTCGGTGATCGGGCGTATCTGGAAATTAGGCGTTTCTGCGCAATCGATCAGGTCGACGCTCATTACTTTGGATATCCTGACCGGCTGCACTACGACGTCGGCGGTGGCCGGCAGGTCGCGGCGGACGGTCTCTTCGTCGTAAGCAATGCGGATAATGCACCTCGTTTCTTTACGGACAGGCATCACGCCCGCAATGGAATGAAGCAGTTTGCCGGTATTGGATCGCGCGGCGGCAGGCATAAACGTCGGAGTGCCTTCCAGTTTTTGCAGCGTTTCGAGTATAGCGTAGTTGATCTGAGCGACAGTCCGGTCGTAGTCGTCGCGCTGAACGATATTTTTAATCAGGAAATCTTCTTTAACGCGTTGGTAGCGCGATTCGAGCATCGTGGCGTCGTTGACGAGCGACGGATCAAACTGTCCGATTTGTTGGCGCATCAGCGCGACCGCCTCTTCGGTTTTGCCCTGGACGATATACTGGCGAATAAATTGTAGAAAGTCATTTTTAGTCATAGCGGCTTTTAGCTATCAGCCGTCAGCTATCAGCCGTCAGCTACAATATATTGCTTATAAATAAATTATGTTCATTTATTTTGGGTAGTTATTTCAGGCAGGCGTTTTGTATAAAAATCAAGTTAATCGAAAGGGCTATATCAGAACGCCAACGATTTTTACCAAAGATAACGCTTTACCCATATTTTTTATTCAAGTTGCGGTATAAAAATTATCCGGTCCTGGTTATCCGCCTTTTTAACTCCAAAATTACGGGCGGCGCCATTTTATATAAAACCCGTACATTTGACCATGCGCCCATGCGGATAAGAAACCCATTCATCGTTCATCATTATCATTTTTAAAATGTTAGACCTGGTTTTCGCTACCGGTAATCAAAATAAAGTACGCGAGGTCAATCAACTCCTTCAAAATCCGGCTATCCGCGTTGTCGCTATGGACGCCGTCGGTTGCTACGACGATATCCCCGAAACCCAGCCGACCATATCGGGTAACGCGCTCCAAAAAGCGCGCTATTTTTACGACCATTACCATGTGAATTGTTTTGCCGAAGATACCGGCCTGGAAGTGGACGCCCTGAACGGCGCGCCGGGCGTCTATTCCGCCCGATACGCCGGAGAACAAAAAAACGCGGGCGATAATATGCGGCTGTTGATGCAAAAACTTGGCGACGCCCCGCAACGCACGGCGCGGTTCCGCACGACGATCGCGCTCGTCCTTGACGGTGCCAATTACCTCTTTGAAGGCGTTTGCGAAGGAAATATCGGAATAGAAGCTAAAGGAACAGGCGGTTTCGGGTACGATCCGATCTTTACCCCCGCCGGATATTCCCAGACCTTTGCGGAACTGAACGCTACCGAAAAAAATAAGATCAGCCACCGGGCAATTGCTTTTAGGAAGCTAGAGGAGTTTTTAAAGGGAGTGACAAAAGAGGCCTTAAGACTTTGACTTACAATGCTTCACCTGTTTGGCTGCCTTTATATTTTGAATTTCCTCGGTCTTTGGAAATATTACGGAAACTTTGATTTTTATTAAATTGAACTCGACGTTTTTCAATAGATGCGACCGAATTAACGCCAATCCGGGCGCAACCTTTCTCTTTTATTTTAAGTTTAGTCAAGTTGAGCCGTATATTTATTCCAATCTTCTTTTTCACTTTTACGAAATAAACATCAGATGCGTAAACTTCTCTTCGCCATTTTTTGTAGCGCCTGCGCGTTCTGCGGCTCCGCCCAAACCGACCCCAGTCAAAAGATAGACCCCGTATTAATCCAGCGCCTGGCGAAAGACGGCAAAGCAGATTTCCTAATCCTGATGCGCGATCAGGCGGACGTCTCCGCCGCCGCCGAACTGTATGATAAAACGGAGAAAGGAACCTATGTGTTTAGTACGCTGACGGCATTCGCTTCAAAAACGCAAAACGATGTTTTGCGGCAATTGGACGGCCTTAACGTAAAATATCAATCGTACTGGCTGGTCAACGCCGCGCGGGTTTCGGGCGATCTACGGCTGGCAAACCTGCTGGCGCAGCGGACGGACGTGGCGCAGGTCGTTTCCGACGCGCGCGGAACGCTGCAATATTTTGGCGAAACCGGCGTAACGGGCGTATTGGATACCGCCATTATTCCCTGGGGAATCCTTAAAATTAAAGCGGACAGTGTCTGGGCCATGGGAATCCGGGGACAGGGCGCGGTGGTCGGCGGCGAGGATACCGGCTATGACTGGACGCATCCGGCCATCCAGAAAAATTACCGGGGCTGGAACAACGGAGCCGTCAATCACAATTACAACTGGCACGACGCCATTCACGCCGATACGTCCAAACACGGCAATCCCTGCGGTTACGATATCCGGACTCCCTGCGACGACCAGAGCCACGGAACCCACACCATGGGCACGATGGTCGGCTCGGACTCCGCGACGCAGCATT
Organism: Chitinophagales bacterium; assembly: GCA_038230555.1. GTDB lineage: Bacteria > Bacteroidota > Bacteroidia > Chitinophagales > Saprospiraceae > JAAFJT01. The sequence goes on along the minus strand of JBBRMZ010000013.1, from coordinate 13,572 downwards.
ATATCGGCGTAGCGCCCGGCGCCCGCTGGATCGGTGCGCGCAATATGGACCAGGGAAATGGAACTCTAAGTAGTTATGTGGAAGATTTTCAATGGTTTATTGCCCCGACGGATACACTCAACAAAAATCCGCGCCCCGATCTGGCGCCGCATGTCATCAATAATTCCTGGTATTGCGCGATTGAGGAGGGTTGTAATAGTACCAATTTTTCCGTACTGGAGAAGGGGATGAACAACACCCGCGCGGCTGGTATCGTGGTGGTAGTCTCTGTCGGCAACGCGGGGCCAAATTGTTCATCCGCTTCCGGTCCTCCGGGATTTTTCGCTAAAGCCTTTTCCATCGGCGCGACCGGGATGAACGATACCATCGCCGGATTCAGCAGCCGCGGTCCCGTGACAGTCGACAGCAGCGGTCGCCTCAAGCCGGACGTTTCCGCGCCGGGCGTGGGCGTGATCTCTTCCGTCCTCAATCACAGTTACGCGTCTTATAGCGGGACCAGTATGTCCGGCCCGCACACAGCGGGAACAGTAGCGTTGATGATTTCCGCTAATCCTAAACTAGCGGGGCAGGTGGACGCCATTGAAAAGATCATTAAAAATACGGCGAAACCCTTGCAATCTTCGCAAAGTTGCGGCGTAACGTCTGGTATGACCATCCCGAATAATACATACGGCTACGGACGGATCGACGCCCTGGCGGCAGTCCGGGCGGCTTTAGCGTATAAACCAACGACGCCGACGACGGAAGTCGTTTCTGGTTCAAGCGTTCGCGTTTACCCGAATCCTTTTACCGAACTGGTTCATTTTGAAACGCCGTCTACGACGGGCGCCCTGCGCTTAACGGTGTACGACGTCGACGGAAGGACGGTGTATAATAATTCCTGGGAATCCAGTAATTCGACGTCCCTGCAAACCATTTCATCGGCTACCTGGGCGCCCGGCATGTATTTTTACCGGATTGCGGGCGGGCAAAATAGCTGGAGCGGGAAAATCTATAAGCATTAAACCGCCATTTTAATTGGGCGATTTAATGTGTTTAACTTTATTCCAGGCCGCCAGTTGACGGGCGTCCAGGACGCTCAGCTGTTCGGCGTCCCTTTCTTTCCTGATCTGACGGATCTGCGCTTTCCGCTCCGATTTTTTAACGGATTTATTTTCATGGGCGGCGGCAACGCGCGTCACGTAACGGTCGTTGATCGCGTCAAATTTGCGGAGCTGTTCCGCGTCGAGGTCTAATTTCCTGACCAGTTTTTTCTGGCTCCGCTCTATGTTCCACAACATGGATTTTGGGGCCGCCGTTATGCTGCCGCCGCTTTGAGCGGAAGGAGCGGCTCCTACCTGCGCGCTTCCAAAGGCGCTAAAAGCAAAAAACAATATAAAAAATAATACCAGCTTCTTCATTTTTGCAATATTAAAGTGAATGAACAGAAGAAAATCGCTACGCGTAAACGAGGGTATAAAGTTAATAAAAAAATAGATTTCAATCGACTATATTTAATGACGCTAAAAAAACTCATCTGTCACAAAATATGGTATAAACGTTTTTTTCTCTATAATTAGACTTTATATATTGGCTCTAAGTTTATTTTAGCAATTTATAATACATCGGCCGATCGCGTAGATCTTTGGTTTTTATACCGTAATAAGGTTAAATTAAAAATAAAGATAAAAAATATTTCTTGATATTTTTAATAAAAAAAGCCGGCTTTTTACCAGATTTCAAAATGGCCAACGTATCTTTGCCATTGTTAATGTGAACGTATAATTTTTTAGTAGGAAAATCAATTAATCAGAAGGCGCGGTCATATTAACAGAACTACCGATTTTAGGCGAATCGACGCCTTAGGCACACAATTTTTGATCCCCTTTATTTCTAAAATCCGTCCTGACAGGCGGCAAGTAAACATAAAGAATACATTCACCTCTGAATGCGTTGTCCGACTTTTGTCCCGGCGCGTCAGTCATTTTTCTTTGCCGTCATGAAAGTTACCCTTTTCCTGATTTTCCTCATTTTGTCCATTTTTTCGGGCGCCCAGGCCCAAAACAGATTGTTGCGGCAATCTTCCACCGCTGTCCTGCCTACTTTTGGCAGCGCTCCGGAGACGGGTATTCAATTAGGGTTCGACCTAATACACTTCAGGGATTTTGCGGGCGGCGACTCGACTTCCCGTATGTCGAAACTATTTTTTTGGGGGTTTTATACCAGTAAACAACAATATTCAGGATACGGAATCTGGCAGGTCTTTACTCCGCACGAAAATTATAATTTTAACGGTTATTTTCAGACTGGCTACTGGGTGGACCGGTTTTACCGGATTGGAAACAAATCGGACGCAAAGGTGGTCGAATACCGTAACAATGCGTCTAATATTTTAAATTATGCCAATTATTCCTACGTATTTACCAATATATACAGCATTTTCGACAAGAAAATTGCCAACCGTCTTTTCGGAGGCTTTGTGGTGGATTACGATATTGCCGGCAAAAACCGCTTGCTGGCCGACAGTATTAGCGACCTAAAAGGAGCGGTCGATCTTAATCGTAATAACGCGCGCCGCGTTGGTATGGGCGTCAATCTTAACTACGACAGCCGCGACAACGCCGATAACCCTCTAAAAGGCGAATACTTACAAATGACGACCGTGGCTTATAAGCAGGCCATCGGCAGCGACGTTAACTACCACACGTTAACGGTGGACGCCATCAAATATATTAATACGTTTAACAGCCATACGCTCGCTTTACGCATTGTCAGCGAGTACCGTAGGCCGGAAGGAAACGTTAAAATTCCGGTGCGCGGTTTGTCTTACAATGGCGGGATCAGCGCTTTCCGCGGTTATTATGCCGGCACTTTCCGGGCCAATAACCTGGTGGCCTTTGAAACCGAATACCGGATGCCGATCAATATTCAGCCCGACGCCGGATTTTTCCAATTTTGGCGGCGCATTGGCGTCGTCGCTTTTGCCAGCGGGGTTAAAGTTTCGGATAATTACGGTTCTTTATTCAACCATGTCAACGATTTCCATTTTGCCGTCGGCGGCGGTCTGCGCTATATGCTGGACCTGAAACAACGGATCAACGTAGCGATGGATTACGCCGTCGGGCTGGATAGAAGCGTCGGCGTGGACGGCAGCCGCCCTTCCGGTTTGTACTTTGATATCAGCGAAGCATTTTAAGTTAATACGCGGACTTCTCATAAATTTTGCGTATTTACCAGAGCTGTTCATTTTACCGCGTAATCGTATCAGCGATTGCGCCCTGGCAGCTTATCGCTTAGCAAGAAATCCTTTTCAGCAACCTGAAACTGCATTTTTAGGGTCTATTACAATTCCTTTTGAATCATTTATATGCATCCGCCCCGACGTTTTGCCGGAGGAGGGAGAGCAGAATGGTACATTTTTCTCACGGATTTTCTGCTGTAATTGGTATCCCCTAGATAATTTCTTCAATAATTCGGCTTTTGACGTTGCGAAGGACGTCATGAGACCCATCTATTTTCCAGATCTAATCTGACGGGCTTCCGCTTCGGTAAAATTACCGCATTACAGGCGCATACCTCCTAAAAATATAATTCCATTTAATATAAATATAATTTACATGAATATAGTTAACGGCGTCAATTTTGATGTTAAATAGGGTGAAACAAATCTTTTGCACGACTTTATTCTTAAGTCCTTTTCCTGAATGGCTCTTACTGAATTTTCTAAAATATTTTATTTCACCTTAAATAATTGCGATCTTATGGAAAAATTATCTGCGTCAAGAATGCAGGAAATGAACCCTTTTCTTAATCGGCTGGCAGAAGAAATGGAGTTGTCGGATAATTTGCCGCGCACTTTGCGCATTTTAAGAGCTATTTTGCTGGGGGTGCGGAACGCCATTCCTCCCGATGACTCGGACAGGCTTGCCGAACAACTTCCAACCTGTATTAAATTAGTTTATCTGGAAGGAGCGGGGAGGAATCCGCTGATCCATAAAGTTTATTCGATGGAAGAGTTTATCGAAGAAGTCTATCAACTGGGCGGCGGCGATTCAGGAAAAACCTTTAAGCGCAAAAGCGAAGTAGAAAAATATATTTACACGACTGCGAAAAGAATAGAGCGCCAAGTCCTGCCTGCAGTTTGGCGGCATATTATCCATTGCCTTCCCAAACCCCTTCGCTTTTATTTGGAAGATTATGTTTTGGAAGGATCGAGCGCAATTTATTAGAGGAGGGAGGCCTTCGTTCTATCAGTTTTAAAAGAAAGATAAAGACCGGCGTATACGGTTGACTCAATTTACAGGGTCGGATGTATACGCCGGTCTTTACTTTTAGGCGCCCGTATTGGCGACCGCACCCTGCCCCGCGTTAGCGGCTGCAGCGGCTATACTGGCCCAGGTAGCCGGGCCTACGACGCCGTCGGAATTTAAATTATTGTGCATCTGGTAGACTTTGATGGCGATCATCGTGCGCTGGCCGAAAACGCCATCGGGCGTAATGCCAAAACCTAAGGCCGCCAGCATTTGCTGTAGATCCATCACCGCCGGGCCGCGGGTGCCGATCTTCAGAGTTGGGCGGTTCGCCGAAGGCGGCTGCGGCGGCGGAGCAGGTTTATTTTCAGAACCGCTGACGGAACAGTTCATGGCGTTCATTACGTTTTGGATGGGCAAACTAAGCGTCCGGCCTTTGACTGTGGGATCGTCGGTTAGTTCGCTGGGGTAGCCTGCATAGAGGAGCGCCACGACGCGGTTGTCATCGTCGACGATAACGGAACCCGAGTCGCCTTCAATAGAAAAGTCAGCGGCGCGGACCGGCTTGATAGAGATAATATCATCGTAGCTTTCCGTTTCGCTGATTGGGAAAGTGCCGTGGACGCCTTCAACAATTCCGTAGGTCAGGCGCGACTGCCGGCCTCTTTTGCGGACGCTTTGTCCAAGTTGAGCACCGGGGTTTACGCCCTGCACGCCGCCCAGTTGCATAATATCAAAAGAATAGCTCATTTGATCAATAGATATCAGCGCGGCGTCAATGCTGCCGCTCCTCCGGGCGCGCAGGACGCTTCCGAACGGGCGGTTGTTCCAGGGATAGGGTTGATACATTTTTTTACCGACCGTATTTTCGCCTCCGACTACGTGCGCGTTGGTCAATACGGCGGGTTTTCCCGTATTCCGGTCGACGACCACCAATCCAAGCGTTCCGGTATCTGCGGACTGATCGTCACGCATACCGCTGATTGAAATGCCGCCTTCCAGCACATCGTATGTTTCGTCGTCGATGGAATTAACATCGGCGGCGGTCGTGACGGCTCCGTAGGTTTTATAACGGCCTTCGATGACGTCCGTTGCGATTCCGTTGATATAGGGCGGAATGCGTTCAGCGGGAGCCAGATCGGGCAATTTTTTAGCGACGTGGACGCGCAGACAAATTTCTTTTGTCATCTGGCCCTGGACATACCGGTAGCCGACGTCTACGCCGGTCACGCCCGGGTAAGCCAGTAATTGATGAATTGCCTGCTCTTTAGCGTCAATGATTTTTTGAAGCGGTTGGTTAGATTCCATTATATTTTATTTTCTTGGAAAGGAGTAAGGTTTGCTTTGGTCAATAAATTCCCAAATATAATACTTTTAATAGTAAAATAAAAAATAGGCTTCATTTTTACCCCCTTGCCGAAAAACAATTCAATACTTTTGCGGCGTTTTTGGGCGGGACGCCGCTTTTGCGCTTATTTAATTTTTTACTTATGTCGCCGACTTTCAACGTATTAAAAGCGCCTGATTTCAGGAATTTCATTTTTGCGCGTGTGTTGCTCAGTTTCAGCGTCAGCATGCTGGGCCGGGTCGTCTCCTGGCAGGTTTACGATATTACGCATGATAAGTATTACCTGGGCCTGATCGGGCTGGCAGAATTTATTCCTTATTTTTTGATCAGTTTTTATTCGGGACATTTGGCGGATTCGCTGGACCGGAAGAAGATCATTCAAAGCTGCGTATTTATATTTTCCCTGTGTGCGCTGAGTTTATATCTGTTGAGCGCCCACCCGAGCTATATTTTAACAACCCACGGCGTCTTTCCCATTTTCACGGTCATTTCCCTGACGGGGCTGGTGCGGGGTCTCCTGGGACCGTCGCAAAGCTCTTTTGGGTCGCAACTCATACCGAAAGAGGATTTTGTGAGCGCGGCGACCTGGAACACGATGGCCTGGCACTTCGCTTCGATCGGCGGCCCGGCGCTAGGCGGGTTGTTGTACAGCCTGAGCAAAGGGCCTTCTTTTTGTTACCTTGCCATTACTATATTGACCGGCGTTTCTCTGGGCTTATTTTTTAATATCTCCAGCCGTCACGTCGAATCAAAGAGAGAAACAGAGGAGAGCGTTTTCCAGCGCGTCCGCGAAGGGTTCCGCTACGTGTTTGGCCACCAGATTATCCTGGGCGCTTTAGCGCTGGATATGTTCGCGGTGCTTTTTGGAGGCGCCGTCGCCATGATTCCCGCTTTCGCCGACGAGGTCTTGCACCTCGATCCGCTGGGTTTGGGGCGCGGCTTTTTGAGCGCCGCGCCTGCCTTGGGGGCGCTACTCATGTCGGCGTTTGTGGCTTTTTATCCGCCGCGCAAGAATGCTGGCGTGATCATGCTGCTGGCGGTCGGCGGTTTCGGCGTTAGCACTATTTTCTTTGCGTTAGCGACCAATTTCTGGTGGTCGTTTTTAGCGTTGGCGGGAACGGGCTTTTTCGATAATATCAGTATGGTGGTGCGGGGAACGGTTCTGCCTTTGTTCACGCCCAACGAGATGCGCGGGCGTGTTTCGTCGGTCAACGGAATATTTATCGGCTCCTCCAACGAGCTGGGCGCCTACGAATCCGGGCTGGCCGCAAAAGTAGTGGGGCTAGTTCCTTCGGTCATTTTTGGAGGCGTAATGACCCTGGCAGTCGTAGCGGCGGCATGGTTTCGCGCGCCGAAATTGAGGGATCTGGATTTATAAACAGCTATTAGTTAATGGCTAACAGCTATTTATTATATCTCCATCATAAAGCGCTAAATACTATATTTTTAAGCGGGAACTTGCGCATGGACTGTTACCGCAAGCGCCTGCGTCAGGTCGGCGATCAGATCTTCGACGTCTTCGACGCCAACGCTCAACCGGATCAGCGAATCGGTCAGGCCGACCGACAGCCGCTGCTCGCGCGGAATGCTGGCGTGGGTCATTGATGCGGGGTGTCCGATTAGCGACTCCACGCCGCCCAAAGATTCCGCCAAAGAAAATAACCGCGTCGACTTCATCAATTGAATGGCCTCATTGACGTCCACTCCTTTCAGATCAAAAGAAACCATCGCTCCAAACATCCGCATCTGCTTTTTAGCGATGGCGTGGTGGGGATGGTCGGTAAAACCCGGGTAATGAACGGAACCGACGCGCGGATGCGCTTTCAGAAAATGAGCGATCTTTTCCGCATTATGACATGCCTCCCGAACGCGCAGGTGCAGCGTTTTGATTCCGCGCAGGATCAGGAAACAATCCTGCGGACCGGGAACGGCGCCGGATGCGTTTTGAAGAAAATGCAGTTGTTGAGCAAGTCCTTCGTCGTTGACGATCAGACAACCGTGAATGACGTCCGAATGCCCGCCAATATATTTGGTCGCGGAATGTAGGACGATATCGGCGCCCAGATCCAACGGATTTTGTAAATACGGGGAAGCAAACGTATTATCCACGCAGGTCATTATGCCGTGTTCGCGCGCGACGGCGCAAAGCGCTTCTATGTCGACGATATGGAGCATTGGGTTAGTGGGAGTCTCGATCCAGATTAGTTTAGTGGCGGGGGTCATCGCTTTCTCTACTTCCGCCGGATCGGACATATCGACGAACCGCGAGCGGACACCAAATTTTTCGTATACTTTGGTCAGCAGCCGATAGGAACCGCCATATAGATCATTGCAGGCAATTACTTCGTCCCCTGATTTCAATAATTTAATGACCGCGTCCATTGCCGCCAGACCGGATGCGAAACAGACCGCATGAGATCCGTTCTCCAACGCGGCCAAGTTTTTTTCGAGGACCGAGCGGGTAGGATTTTGGGTGCGCGCGTATTCATAGCCATGATGTTCGCCGGGCGCACTTTGCACATAAGTGGACGTCTGGAAGATTGGCGTCATAATGGCTCCGGTAGACGGATCGGGTTCTATGCCTGCGTGGATTGCTTTAGTGCCAAAGTTCATGGAAAAATGGTAAAAGATGAATGGTAAATGATGATCGTTTATTTATATAATCAATTGGTAATTATATTTATCAGTAATAAACGCAGAAAGTAAGGCGAGGTTGTATTTATTATAAAAAAAGCGGATAGGCGATTTTGCATCGCTTATCCGCTTATATGTATAGTAAGAACAGAGAATTATTCATCATATCCTACCATCAGAAGGGATGAAGACTATCCCCAGCGATTGCCGCCGCCGCTGTTGCCGCCGCCGCCACGATTTCTGTCGTAACCGCCGCCGCCGCTGTTTCCTCCGCGATCATAGCCGCCGCCTCCGCCGCGGTTGTTATCGCCAAATTTTTTGAAACCGCCGCCGCCGCCGTCGCGTTTGCCTAACTCGTCTTTAGGGATCGCTTTTTTAACAACGATGGTACTGCCGTCTAATTGGGAGTTATCCAGCGCGTTGATGGCTGAAGTAGCTTCCGTATCGTCCGCCATTTCAACAAAACCAAAACCTTTAGAACGTCCGCTCTCTCTGTCGGTAATTACGTTGGCTGAAGTCACCTCGCCAAACGCTTCGAATGCTTCTCTCAAACTCTCGCTACTGGTGCTAAAATTGAGTTTTGCCGCGAAAATATTCATTAGAAAAAATTGAAAAAAATTATAAAAAAATAAAAATAAAAAACCTAAATCAAAAAGGAGCAGCAAAAAATAAGGAAAACTTACCAAAAAAGCGACCAATGAAATGCTGAACTATTGTTTCTTTTTAAAAACAGATACAAATGTACAACATTTATTTTTAAAGTCAAGTTTTTTTTTATATAGGCATATAATAGAGCCGGGGGACTCGTTTATTTTGGATTGTTTTATTAACCGGTCGGACGTTATGAACCAGCATAATACGAATTGTCCGCTTTAAATATCCTCATTTATCCGTACCTTTGCGCCCGCAATGAAAAATATCAGAAACTTTTGCGTTATAGCGCACATCGATCACGGCAAAAGCACCTTGTCGGACCGGTTGCTCGAATACACTAATACGATTTCTTCCCGCGATATGCAGGACCAGGCGCTGGACGATATGGACCTCGAACGGGAACGGGGCATTACGATCAAAAGCCACGCCATCCAGATGAATTACCGCCATACGGACGGGCAGGAATATGTGTTCAACATGATAGATACGCCCGGCCATGTGGATTTTAGCTACGAGGTCAGCCGCTCTATCGCAGCCTGTGAAGGCGCTTTGCTGCTCGTCGACGCCTCGCAGGGCATACAGGCTCAAACGATCAGCAACTTGTACCTTGCCATCGAGCACGATCTGGAGATCATCCCCGTGTTGAACAAGATCGACATGGAAAGCGCTATGATCGACGAAGTGTCCGACCAGATCATCGACCTGATCGGCTGCAAAAAAGAAGATATTGTCCTGGCCAGCGGACGGACAGGCGTCGGCGTGCCGGAGATCATGAGCGCCATCATCAACCGTATTCCCGCCCCCAAAGGAGACCCGGAGGCTCCCCTTCAATGCCTGATCTTTGATTCTATTTTTAACTCCTTTCGCGGCGTCATCGCTTATTTCCGCGTAATGAACGGAACGATCCGCAAAAACGATAAGATCCGCTTCTTCCATACAGGCAAAGAGTATAATGCCGACGAGGTGGGCGTCATGCAGATGTCGCTAAATCCGAAGGATGAAATTGCCGCCGGCGACATCGGCTACGTTATCACCGGTATCAAAGTCTCCAAAGAAATTAAAGTCGGCGATACAATCACCCATTTCGCCCGCCCGTGCCTCGAAGCCATCCACGGGTTCGAGAACGTAAAACCAATGGTATTCGCGGGCGTCTATCCTATCGACAACGACGATTTTGAAGACCTGCGCGACAGCCTGGAAAAACTGCAGCTCAACGACGCTTCGCTGACGTTCGAGCCGGAATCCTCCGTAGCGCTCGGTTTTGGCTTCCGGTGCGGCTTCCTAGGGATGCTCCATTTGGAGATTGTGCAGGAGCGCCTGTCCCGCGAGTTCGATCAAGAAGTGATCACGACCATCCCGAACGTGTCATATTTTGCTAAATCCACGAAAAGGGATACTGATAAATTTGCCGTTCACACGCCAAACGACCTGCCCGACCCCTCCATGCTGGAATTTGTCGAGGAGCCTTATATTAAAGCGCAGATCATTACCAAACCCGAATATATCGGTTCCATTATGAGCCTTTGCATGGATAAACGGGGAGTCCTCACCAAGCAGCAATACCTGACGCCGCAGCGCGTGGAACTTTCTTTTGAAATGCCGCTCGCGGAGATCGTTTTCGATTTTTACGATAAGCTCAAGTCTATTTCGCGCGGCTACGCTTCTTTCGATTACCACCCGCTGGATTACCGGCAGTCTGATCTCGTGAAGTTGAACATTATGCTCAACAGCGAGCCGGTTGACGCGCTATGCGCGCTGGTGCACCGGAGTAAAGCGGAAGCCGTCGGCAGAAAAATGTGCTCGCGGCTCAAAGACCTGCTCCCGCGCCAGCAGTTCGTCATTGCCATCCAGGCGGCCATCGGTATGAAGATCATTGCCCGCGAAACCATTTCCGCGCTGCGCAAGGACGTCACCGCTAAATGTTACGGCGGGGATATTTCCCGTAAACGGAAGTTGTTAGAGAAACAGAAAGAAGGTAAAAAGAAAATGCGCCAGATTGGCTCTGTGGAGGTTCCGCAGAAAGCGTTTCTTGAAGTATTGAAATTGAGCGATTAAATAGTATTAAGTATTTCCCGCAGATTTCGCAGAAACCAATTAGCGAAATCGGCGGGAAATAATCGCTTTAGTCTTTATAAAACAACCATTTCCCCAATTCTTTAATGGTTACTTTTTTGCCGTACATCAATATTCCGATCCGGTAAATTCTGCCCGTCATCCAGACAAAAAACCAGACCGTCGCGGCTAAAATAATCACAGAAGTTGCCACCTGCCAAAGCGGCGGATGAAACGGCAGCCGCGCCGGCATGACGATCGGCGAAAACAAAGGAAACATTGACGACCATACCGCCAGGCTGCTATCGGGCGCCCGTACGACGGCAAACATGATATACAGCGCTAAAATAACGGGGATCGTAATGGGCAGCGTGAGCGATTGCGCCTCTCCGAGATCGTCTCCAATAGCGGAACCCACGGCGGCAAAAAGGGAGGAATACATCAAATAGCCCAGTAAATAATAGACCAGGAAAAGCGGCACGATCAGCGCCCAGTCCTGATGACCCAGCTCGGCGAGCATCCGCATCCCGTCGTTTTGAGCGACGTCCATCCCCTGCGCTTTCATGGCGGCGACCTGCTGCGCCTGTTCGGGATGAACGCCAAAAAACAACGGCAGCGCAAACATAATGCCCGTTATCAGGATCACCCAGATTAACATCTGCGTCAGACCGACCGCCCCAACGCCGATGATCTTGCCCAGCATCAACTGGAAAGGTTTGACGGAAGAGATCATTACCTCGACGATCCGGCTGATCTTTTCTTCCATCACCGACCGCATGACCATCATCCCGTAAATAAAAACCGACAAATACATCAGGAAACCCATAAATCCGCCGATGGCCATGCCCACTGCGCCCGATATGGAACTTTCTTTTTTTTCTGTTCCTTTCAACGGGAACGGGTCGATCTCGATCCGCGTTTTAAGGGCGTTCAGTTTGGCCGTGTCCAGCTTCATGGAGTCGATCTTAAAATCCCGGATGGCGTCGCTAAGTCGCTGCCCGACGTCCGACCGCATATCTTCGCTCAGCCGTTCGTCGGAATAATATTGGACGACGTGCTTTTTATTCACAAAGTTCTGAAGCGGCGGGATAACGAGCACGCCATCGTATTTTTTCTCCGCAGCTTCCGCTTTAAGGACGTCCAGCCGCTCGCGGCTTAGGACAAAACTCAGCGACCCGGCGCTTTCCGGCGCTTTGGTCAATACCCCGCTTTGGTCGGATATAACGATTTGTTTTTTATTATCGTCCTTATACATCGCCAGCTTCACATTGAACGCGATCAGCGCGCCAAAGCCAAGCGGCGTTAAAAAAGTGCCCAAAATAAAAGCCCGCCGCGTCACCCGCACCAGGTATTCCCTTCTAATGATCAGCCAAAGTTTATCCATGATCTTTTTCGTTTTTCAATGCTTTTTTAGTAGAAACGCCGCAAGCCGGAGGTCGGCGAATCGAAAGTTTACGCGTTGGCCATCGCGATATTGGCAGCGCCGACCCTTTTAATGAAAATCTCGTTGAGCGAAGGCAGGATTTCGTTAAAACCAATGATCCGCACGCCGTTTTGCAGCAGATACTGCAAAAATTGGTTAGAATCGCGGTCGCCGGAAAGTTTGATCTTCAGCGTTTGTGCCTGTTGTTCGACCACGTCGGCGCGAGCGCCTATATCGGCTGGGAGCGTCCCTTCGTATTCGACCCGAAACAGGTTTTCCTTGAAATTTTGTTTGATTTCTTTAACGCTCCCTTCCAATACATTTTTTCCCTGGTTGATCAGGACAATGCGGTCGCAGATCTCCTCCACCTGTTCCATACGGTGCGTGGAAAAAATAATACTGGTTCCTTTTTTATGGAGTTCGTAGATCTCATCCTTCAACAAATTGGCGTTGATGGGGTCGAGGCCGGAAAAAGGTTCGTCGAGGATCAGCAATTGCGGCTGGTGCACCACGGTGGCTACAAACTGTAGCTTTTGCTGCATCCCTTTGGAAAGTTCTTCCACTTTTTTGTTCCACCATCCGACGATTTCCAGCCGGTCGAACCAATATTTGATCTGCTTCATGGATTCGGCGTACGACAAGCCCTTCAATTGCGCCAGGTACATTAAATGGTCGCCTACCTTCATTTTTTTATATAATCCCCGTTCTTCGGGCATATAGCCGATTTCGGTCGGATGCGAACTGTCAAGTTCGGCGCCGTTGAAGAGGATTTTACCGGAATCGGGCCGCGTAATAGTGGTGATCATTCGGATCAGCGAAGTTTTGCCCGCTCCGTTGGGTCCCAGCATTCCGAAAATACAGCCTCTGGGCATATCGAAACTGACATGGTCGACCGCGCGGTGGTTTTGGTAAGTTTTTACGACGTCCTGGATTTGTAATACGTTGGCGTTCATAGTTATTTTTCGCTTAAACGGTAGAATTAAACGATCTTGCAGAATTAAAATTGAAGATACAATGCTAATGATTTATTTGAAACATAGGGTTATTTTTTCTACCAAATAAAGGTTTTCATAGTTGAAGAATAGTAAATCATGCGAATATTGGGTTGAAGAGCATCAATAGCGGTTTTACGCCGGATTACCTTTTGCGGATATTCAACTCTACACCATGATGAATACAGCGTTTTTGAGTCGCCTATTCGTTCGACCTTCTCCCCAACCAGGTACATTCTG